>DASYQB010000341.1:0-3934 GCA_036005985.1 Candidatus Methylomirabilota bacterium
CGGCCGTAGTGCGAGTGGAGGATAACCATGACGGGCAGGCTATTGACCGGGTATCCCACCATGAGCCCCGACCACTTGGGGCCGAGGAGATGGGCGAGCCCGGTCACCGTGAGCACGGTGACCACGGACGCGCCCGCGCGAATGGCGTAGAGCCAGGGCGAGGCCGCCACCCTCTGCAAGGGCGCGGTGTCGGGAAGCCGCCGGAGTATCCAGGTGGTGCCGAAGCAGGCGCCGGCGGCCATCGGGATGACGCTCCAGCGATTCAGCGGCGTGACGCTCAACAGCGCCGCGGCCAGCGCGAAGCATGCCGTGCCGAGGGCGACGCCGGCGGCGATCGACGCGGGACGCGGAGCGGGCACGAGCTCGCTCCCCACCAGATATCCGAGGAGGACGGTGAGGGTGGCGCACATCCCGGGAATGCTCCAGAAGGCGCTCTCCGCCGCAAAGCCCAGGCCCTGCTCGATGGCGAAAAAGATCAGCGCCACCACGGCGAGCTGGGGCACGGCGGCCACGAGGCCACCGAGGCGAGGCCCCAGACGCTCCACCGCCGTCGTGCCGGCGAGGGTGAAGCCGGCCGACAGCGCGATCTTCGAGACGAGGAGGGCGAGCCAGGACGAGCCGGGCGAGAGCACGAGGCGCGTCGGCTCGGGAGCGGGCTAGAGCCTCCAGTCTTGATACCACGTGGAATCTGCGCCGATCCCCTCGCGGGCCACCGCCACCTCGACCATGTACGGCCGGTTCTCGCGCGTGATGGCCTCCATGCCCCGCCGGAGCGCGGGCTCCAGATCCTTCACGGTGGTGACACACTCGCCGTCCACGCCCTGGGAGCGCGCCAGCCCCACGTAGTCGGTGGCGGGTGCACCCAAGAAGAGGCCGGGATACTTTCCCTCGCGGATCATCTTGGTGTCCGGCATCTCACGCGCCCAGTTGTGCCGCACGATCTGATAGCTCTCGTTGTTGGAGACCACGGTGAGCACCGCGGTGTTGTAGCGGGCCATGGACCAGAATCCCGCCGCGCTGTAGGTCAAGGCGCCGTCGCCCAGATGCAGCACCACCGGCCGCTCCCGGCCCACCGCGATCTTAGCCCCCACCGCCGCTCCCACTCCGAAGCCGAGCGACCCGCCGCCGCTCCGGGTCCACGCCATGCCCTCGTGCCCGAAGGGCAGGAGGGTGGTGCGCGCCGTCGAGCTCTCCTGTACCATGGCCGTCTCGCGGGGAAGGATCTCGGCCAGATGCGCCTCGAGCACCGCCGGATGCACCACCGGGTCGTGCTCGTGCTCGCGCACGAGATTCTCCTCGCGCTCGATGAGCATCTTGGCGTAGGCGCGTACCTTCGCGCGCTGGCGCGCCCAGCCCGTGACCTTGTCGGAGGAATGAACGTGCTTGACCGACTCGGTGAGCGCGCCCAGGGTCTCGCGCAGCTCGCACTGCGCGGCGAGGTCCAGTGGATAGTGACGGCCCATCAGGAGCGGGTTGGGGCCGATCTGCATCACGCTGGGCTCGGTCACCGCTCCGTGCACGCCCTGGCAGCCCACGAGGAAGAGGAGATCGGGCTTGAGCGCGGAGATCTTCTCGAAGTCCTTGGCGATGGGATACGTCCCGCAGTAGAGAGGATGGCGAGACGGGAAGTTGACGAAGATCTGCCGGCTCGCGAAGACGGGCGCTTCCAGCAGCTCGGCCAGCGTCACCGCCTCCGCCTGCGCTCCGGCGCGCCAGACATCGTCGCCGAAGATGATCACCGGACACTGGGCCTCGCCGAGCCGGCGCGCGATGGTCTCCACGGTCTGGGCGCGGGCCGGACCGGGCCGCTCGATCCGGTATTGCGCGCCTTCGCCGATCTGCGCCTCCAGCCCCTCGCGGTTGAGGAGCTCGGCGCTGATCGAGAGATACACGGGCCCGGTGGGCGGCGTGGTCGCCTCGCGGAGGGCGCGGGTGGTGGCCACCGTGATGGCGGCGGGGTTGGCGTGCACCTGGTACGACGCGCGCGCCTCCTTTGTGATGGGGCGCATGGACTCTGCCTGGCTCAGACCGGGAAACGGGGCGAGGCCGCGATAGTCCTGGAGCTCGGAGGCCCAGTCACCCGCGATCACGAGCAATGACGAACCGGCCACCTGCGCGTTGAAGAGCTGGCCGGCGAGTTGGTACGAGCCGCCCATCACGTGGGCGATGATGACGCCGACCTTGCCCGAGAAGCGGTGGTAACCGTCGGCCATGGCCGCCACCAGCCCCTCGTGCTTGCCCACCACGAGCCGCTGATCTCCATCCTCCGCGATGGCGGCGAAGATGCCCGTCTCCGCGGAGCCCGGATTCGTGAAGAGGTACTCCACCCCCGCGTCCTTGAGGGTCTGGAGGAGCAGCATCCCGCCTGTGCCCGTGATGGTCTTTCGCATGATGTCCCTCGCTTAGGATCCCGGTGGACGAGCCGCCGCGGCGCCGCCTCAGGCGGTGGCGGCCTTCAGATCGTCGAGCTGACGGCGGACACCGGCGATCATCGAGGCCAGGTCCGAGGTGAGCATGATGAGATCGAAGCCGCGCTTCACCGCGCCCGCCGCGAAGGCCGCGCTCGCGCAGTGCATGCACGCCTTGATGCCGTGCTTGTGGGCGGCGTCGCGGATCTTGTCGCAGGTGGCCATGTGAAGGGCGTCGGTCTTGTCGGGTCCGGGGGGAAGGCCCAGCGCGAACGAGAGATCAGCAGGACCGATGTAGACCGCGTCGAGCCCCGGCGTGGCGCAGATCGCGTCGAGATTGGCGATCCCTTCCTTGGTCTCGATCATGGCCATCACCACGATCTCGTCATTCGCCTTGGCCACGTAGTCGGGACCACCGTAATGCACCGCCCGCACCGGTCCCGACGAGCGCATGCCCACCGGGGGATAGCGGCAGGCCGCCACCGCTTTCGCCGCGTCCTCCGCCGTGTTGATGAGGGGCACGAGGATGCCGTACGCCCCGAGGTCCAGCGCCTTCATGATGGTGGACGGCTCGTTCCACGGCACGCGCACCACGGGAACGGTGTCGGTCTGCGAGATGGCCTGGAGCATCGGCCACACATCGTTCATGTCCGTGAGCCCGTGCTGCATGTCGACCACGAGGGCGTCGAAGCCCTGGCGCGCCATCACCTCCGCGGTGAAGCCGTGGGATACGGAGAGCCAGCCCATGTTGACCCATTTGCCGTCGCGCCATAGCTGCTTCATCTTGTTCGGTCGCACTGTCGCACCTCACGGTATGGAATGTCCGGTCGCCCGGCGAGCGGAGGAAGCGTAGCACACCTCACGGCGATGAGAGCGGAGAGCAAAGGGGGCGCAAACGCACAGTCGGTGATGTTCTTGCGTCGCCAGCGCCTCGCTCCCATAGGGCGAGGCGCCGGCGGAAACTGCTGCGGCCTGAAGCTCCTACCTCCCCATGGCGTCCACACCGGCCTTGCACACCTGCTCATCCTGGGCCGCGGTGCCGCCGCTGCAGCCGATGGCGTGCGCCCATGATCTGATCGCCGTTGAAGAGGGGAAGCCCGCCCCCTACCGGCGTGATGCCGGGGAAAAGAGCCAGGACGACGTTGCGCGGGGGGGCGGGCGAAGTCGCCCCGGGATTGCCCGTCACCGCGTCCTCAAGAGCCTTCGTCGGCCGCCTCAGCAGGGCCGATGTCTTCGCCTTGCCCTCGGCGATGCCCACGCTGCCCAGCTGCACCCCGTCCATCCGCTCGAGCACGATGGGTGTCCCGTGCTCGTCCGCGACCACGACGGCCATCTGCCACTTGTTCTTGACCGCCTCGGCCATGGCGGCCGCCACCATCTTCCTCGCCTCGGCCAGCGAGATGGCCTTCCGGTCCAGGAGCTGCGCCTGGCCCGTGCTACCCATCAGCACCGCGCAGATAAACCCACCCCATCAGCAGCCCAAGCGCCTTGCTCATCCGTCTCGACATGGCTCCTCCGACACCCGC
>DASYQB010000342.1:0-5138 GCA_036005985.1 Candidatus Methylomirabilota bacterium
TCACTCCGCTCATGCCCGTGCCCCTCGACGCAGGGCTCTCGCCGCACGCCATTGTCACCGGTCTGGCCATGGGTACGGGGCTGACACTCCTCTTCGCCCTCTGGCCGCTCCTCGATATCCGGCGGGTGCCCCCCGCATTGATCCTGCGACAGGATGTCGAGCCGCGCCTGCCCGGCCGTCGTCCATGGCTGGCCGCGGTGCCCATCGTGGCGGGCCTGGCTACGCTCGCCGTCTGGGAGGCGGGCTCCTTCAAGGTGGGCGCCATCTTCATCGGCGGCCTCGCCGCCGCCCTCGTCCTCCTCGCCGCAGGGGCGAGACTCGTCATCGAGGCGGCGCGGCGCCTGCCGCGGCTCCGCTCGCTCGCCTGGCGTCAGGCCGTGGCCAATCTCCACCGTCCCGGCTCGCATGCGGGCACCGTGCTGGTGTCGCTCGGGCTCGCCGTCATGCTCATCGTGGCCGTGGCCCTCCTCGAGCAGAGCCTGCGCGCCGAGCTGGCCGATCGCGGACCCGCGCGCGCGCCCGCTTTCTTCTTCATCGACATCCAGCCGGATCAGGCTCCAGCGTTCCGCCGTCTCGTCCATGACAAGACCGGCCAGGAGCCCACGCTGACCCCGGTGGTCCGCTCGCGACTGGCGTCGATCAACGGTGCACCCATTTCCCGGGACACGCGCCAGCGTCGCGAGGAGGTCTGGTACCTCTCGCGCGAATACGTGTTGACCTGGGCAGCCCAGGCGCCGTCCGAGAACCCCGTGGTCGCCGGGCGCTGGTGGACACCGGAGGAAGCGGCGCGCGAGCCGCTCATCTCCGTGGAGGAAGAGATCGCCAAGAATCTCGGGGTGGGCATCGGGAGCACCCTCGGCTTCGACATCCAGGGCGTCACGGTGACCGCCCGAGTGGTCAACCTGCGGCGGGTAGACTGGCAGACCTTCAATACCAATTTCTTCGTGATCTTCTCCCAGGGCGCGCTCGACGGAGCGCCCACCACCTGGCTCGCCACCGCGCGCGTGCCCCCCGCCGACGAGCTCGCCGTGCAGTCCGCGGTCACCGCCGCCTTCCCCAACGTCACGGCCATTCCCATCCGCGAGGTGCTCGAGCGCATCGCGGGCGTGCTGGATCAGATCGCTCTGGCCATCCGCCTCCTCGCGGGGGTGAGCATCGCCACCGGCCTCATCGTCACCGCGGGCGCCCTCGGCGTCAGCCGGCACCAGCGCCTCTACCAGAGCGTGATCCTGAAAGCGCTCGGAGCTACCCGCGGACTCGTGGCGCGCGTCTTCGCCGTGGAGTACGCGCTCCTCGGCGCGGCGGCGGGGCTGGGAGGCTCCGCGCTGGCCGCCGCCCTCGCCTGGGGCGTGCTGCACTGGGCGCTCGACGTGCGCTGGGGCGGCTCCCTCGTCACCCTCGGGTTGGGCATTGGCGCCTCCGCCGCGCTCGCCCTTGGCGTGGGCTTCCTCGGCACCTTCAGGCTTCTCGGCAAGAAGCCGCTGGCCGTGCTGCGCAGTGAGTGAAGCGGCCACGCTCTCGGCGAGACTCCGCGCCCTCTTTCCCGAGGCGTCGGGACGAAGCCTCAAGCAGTGGCTCGAGTCCGGGCGCATCGAGCTCAACGGCCGGGTGTGCCGCGACGGCCGCACCATGGTGGACGCCCGGGATCGCGTCGTCCTCGGCACGCGCGGGCGCGTCCCCTTCCCGCGCGGCCTCGGCCTCGTGCACGAGGATGCGGCCATCGTGGTGGTGGACAAGCAGCCGGGACTCCTCAGCATGGCCACGGAGCGAGAGCGCGAGCGCACCGCCTATCGCCTGCTCTGGGATTACCTCGCCGCGCAGCGCCCGCGCGCGCGGCCGTTCATCGTGCATCGCCTCGACCGCGAGACGTCGGGGCTTCTCGTCTTCGCCAAGTCTGAGACGACGAAGCGACATCTCCAGGCCCAGTTCGAGGCGCGCACCGTCGAGCGGGTGTACGTCGCGCTGGTCAGGGGGAAAGTCCGGCGGGAGACGGGCACCCTCGAGAGCCGGCTCGTGGAGGACAAGAGCCTACGCGTTCACTCCACGACAGGCACCGAAGGCAAGACGGCCATCACGAGCTACCGGGTGATCGGACACGGACAGGACACCACGCGGCTCGAGCTCTCGCTCGGCACGGGGCGGCGCCGGCAGATCCGAGTACAGCTCGCCGCCATCGGCCATCCCATCGTGGGCGATCGCGAGCACGGCGGGCCCGCGGGTCCCTTCCGGCGGCTCTGCCTCCATGCGAAGCGCCTCGGGTTCGTTCATCCCACCACGGGCACGCTCATGCGCTTCGACAGCGCGGCGCCCGAGGCTTGGGTATAATCCGCGCGATTCCAGGACCCACCCCTCACCCTGCCCTCTCCCCCTGAGAGGAGAGGGAGATTCGAAGCACTCAGGAGGCTCCATGGCCGCGTCGCCGTTCTCGCTGGAGAAGAAGGTGGCCATCGTCACGGGAGGCGGCGTGGGGATCGGCCGCTCCATCGCCGTCGAGTTCGCGCGGGCGGGCGCCGACGTCGTGATCTGCAGCCGCAAGAAGGAGAATCTCGACCCCGTGGTGGAGGAGATCACGAAGCTCGGGCGTCGCTCTTTTTGCGAAGCCGTCGATGTCCGGCAGGAAGACGCGGTCAAGGCACTGGTGGAGCGCACCGCGAAGGACCTGGGCCGCGTGGACATCATGGTCAACAACGCCGGCGCGTCCTTCCGCGCCAAGGTCGAGGACATCAGCGCCAACGGCTGGAACACGGTGATCCAGATCAACGTCAACGGCGTGTTCTTCGGCTGCAAGTGGGCAGGGAAGCAGATGATGGCCCAGGGCGGTGGCGGATCCATCATCAACGTCTCCTCCATCGCCGGGGTGTACGGGTCCACCATGATGTCGCACTACGGCACGGCCAAGGCCGCCGTCATCAACTTCACCCGCGCGCTGGGCATGGCCTGGGGCCGGCAGGGCATACGAGTGAACTGCATCGCCCCCGGGCCGGTGCAGACCGAGGGCTATATGGGTGTGCTGACCAAGCAGGATCCGGCCGCGGCCAAGAAGGCCTATGACGCGGTGGCGAGCCGGACGGGCATGGGGCGCTGGGGCAAGGTGCACGAGATCGCCTACCCGTGCATCTTTCTCGCCTCCGAAGCCTCATCCTTCATGACGGGCGCCACCATCATCGTGGACGGCGGGCCGAGCGCCCGCGAGGGGGACGAAGCCTCGTAAATAAGGGTATACTCCCGGCAACCAGCCGAACCTAGACTCCGCCGGTTTCAGAAAGGAGCCGCTATGAGAGAGGCCGTCGTCGTTTCCAGCTCGCGCACCCCGCTGGCCAAGTCGTTCCGAGGGTCATTCAACATGACCCGGCCGGACGACCTCGCCGCCCACTGCATCAAGGACGCCCTCGGAAAAGTCCCGCAGCTCGACAAGAGCGAAATCGAAGACGTGATCATGGGCTGCGCCCAGCCCAACGGGGCGCAGGGCAACAACGTGGCGCGGGTGGCTCTCCTCCGGGCCGGACTGCCCGTCTCCGTGGCCGGCACCACCGTCAACCGCTTCTGCTCCTCGGGACTCCAGGCCATCGCCATGGCCGCCCACCAGATCATCCTGGGTGGAGCGGAGGCGGCCATCGGGGGCGGGCTCGAGAGCATCAGCATGATGAAGCGTGACGGCGATCCCAACCCGTGGATCAAGGAGCAGAAGCCGGGTCTCTATATGGTCATGGGCGACACGGCCGAGGTGGTGGCCAAGCGCTACAAGATCAGCCGCCAGGCCCAGGACGAGTTCGCCCTGGCCAGCCAGCAGCGCACGGCGCGCGCCCAGGACGAGGGCTTCTTCAAGGAGGAGCTGGCGCCGCTCCAGGTCGTGCGGGGCATCGTGGACAAGAAGACGGGCGAGATCGTGGGCAAAGAGGACTACTACGTCGACAAGGACGAGTGCAACCGCGCCGACACCACGCTCGAGGGTCTGCTCAAGCTGCCCCCGCACTTCGACAAGGACAGCGGGCAGGGCTCGGTGACCGCCGGCAACGCCTCCCAGCTCTCCGACGGCGCCTCGGCCACCGTGCTCATGTCCATGGACCGCGCCAAGGCGCTCGGCATCAAGCCCAAGCTGATCTTCCGCGGCTTCGCCGTGGCGGGCTGCGAGCCGGACGAGATGGGCATCGGTCCCGTCTACGCCATACCGAAGCTGCTCAAGCGCACGGGCGTCAAGATGGACGAGATCGGCGTGTGGGAGCTCAACGAGGCCTTCGCCTCGCAGGTGCTCTACTGCCGTGACAAGCTCGGCATCCCCATGGAGAAGCTCAATCCCAACGGCGGATCGATCTCCATCGGCCACCCCTTCGGCATGACCGGCTCCCGCATGGTCGGCACCATCGCCAACGAGATGCTGCGCCGCAAGGCGAAGTACGGCGTGGTGACGATGTGCATCGGCGGTGGCCAGGGCGCCGCGGGTCTCTTCGAAGCCTGCCTCTAGTCACATCGAGGCCCGGGTGTCGCGCGGGAGTCTCCGTCCCGCGAAGCGCCCGGGCCTCTTCTGCGTCTGCGGCCGGCCCTAGGCGTCGGCGACCTGACCGGTCAGGTCCAGGAGGGTGAGAAGCCTGTCGATCTTTCCCGCGATCCAGGCCCGGGCGGAGAGATAGAAGCCCGACACCAGGTGGCCCCGTCCTTCGGCGGGCACGGACACGCCGTGAGTGACGAGATACAAAACCACCAGCAGGTTCCCCAGCATCTCCAGGTGTGTCCGGCTCATTGCTCTCCTCCTCGTGTGCTCTGTCCGCTCGTAGGACGCCACCCCCTCTCCTGACGTTTACAGGGGCCATCGCCCGGTGGAGTGGGACGTCACGAATCTCGCCCGGCGCCCTGCTCGTCCAAACTGGCATGGGCGTCTTTCACGAGGGGGAGCGCGCGGTACAGAAGCGGGCGGGAGTGAGCGCCGAAGCGAGAAGCCTCGGACGGGGCATTTCGAGCGTTCTTCCCGCGGGGATCGGGCCCTTCGTGGAGGCCCAGCGCATGGTTATCCTGGCCGCCGCCGATGACAGGGGACGCCTCTGGGCGTCACTGGTCCTGGGAAAGCCGGGTTTCATCAGCGCGCCGGACGAGCACACCCTGAGCCTGGCCGCCCAGCTGCCCGCCGCCGATCCCCTTCGCAC
>DASYQB010000343.1:0-2726 GCA_036005985.1 Candidatus Methylomirabilota bacterium
GATGACCCCACCCGACAGCCGCTTCATTCTCGTGGCCACCGGGCCGTCGGACCTCACGCGCGCCGTGCAAGGCCTCGGGCGTGCGGGCATGGACGACATCGCCGGCTTCCTCCAGCGCGGCATGACCGACTGGAAGAGCGAGGGCCTGCCCGAGGCGCGAGTGCCGCAGATCACCGTGCACGATCTCGCCACCATGCGCGAGGAGCAGCCGGATCTGGTGGTGCTGGATGTCCGGGAGGCGTCCGAGTGGGACGACGGGCACATCGCGGGCGCCATCAATGTGCCGATGAGCCAGGCCATCGAGCGCCTGAAAGAGATACCGGCGGATCGTCCCAAGGCCGTCCTGTGCGCGGGGGGCCTGCGGTCGAGCTCGGTGATCAGCGCGCTGCTCAGAGCCGGCATCTCCGGTTGCTACAACGTGGCCGGGGGCATGCGGGAGTGGAGCAAGGCAGGCTATTCCACCGTCAAGCCCGGAGGAAGCCAGGGCGGGGCATGAGCGACGACTTCGACTATCCCGTCATGGCGCGGGCGCTGATCCTGGGCGACAAAGACACGGTGGCGCGCAAGACGCAGGAGGGCCTGGGGCTCTCCATGGATCCGAAGGACCTGATTTTCCGTGGTCTCATTCCCGGCATGGACGTGGTGGGTGAGAAGTTCAGGCGAAACGAGTATTACGTGCCGCAGGTCCTCCTCTCGGCGCGCGCCATGTACGCCGGCCTCGACCTCCTCAAGCCGCTCATCACCAGGGCGGGTGGCGACAGCCGGTCCCTCGGCGTGATCGTCATCGGGACGGCGCAAGGCGACCTCCACGACATTGGCAAGAACCTCGTGGCCATGATGCTCGAAGGGGCGGGCTTCAAGGTGCACAACCTCGGGCGGGACGTCGCCCCCGAGAAGTTCGTGTCCGCCGTCGAG
The DNA here is from genome assembly GCA_036005985.1 of Candidatus Methylomirabilota bacterium. GTDB lineage: Bacteria > Methylomirabilota > Methylomirabilia > Rokubacteriales > CSP1-6 > AR37. The sequence continues at coordinate 916 of DASYQB010000343.1, forward strand.
GAGCACGGGGCTCAGATCGTCGGAATCTCGGCCCTCATGACCACGACCATGCCCGCCATGAAGCGCACCATCGATGCCCTGTCGAAGGCCGGGTTGCGCGAACGGGTCAAGGTCATGATCGGCGGCGCCCCGGTGAGCCAGGCCTACGCCGACGAGATCGGTGCCGACGGCTACGCGCGGGATTCGACCATCGCGGTGGTGCGGGCCAAGGAGCTGCTCGGCGTGGCGGCGGTGGCCTGATGGCGCGGCCGCGGGGCTGGGAGATCGTGGAGCGCGCCCAGGCAGGGCAGCGCCTCGTCTTCGACGGGGGCTACGGCACCGCCCTCTTCGACGCGGGCCTGCTCAACGGGGCGTGCCCGGAGCTCTGGAATGACACGCATCCCGACGTGGTCCGTGGCATCCACAAGGGATACTTCGACGCGGGCTCCGATTTCGTGGAGACCAACACCTTCGGGGGGACACGGCTCAAGCTCAACGAGTACAAGATCGGCGAGCGCACGAGCGAGCTCAACCTGAAGGGCGCGCGCCTGGCGCGGTCGGTGTGTCCCGCCACGGGATATGTCGCGGGCTCCATCGGCCCCACGAGCTGTCTGCCCGTGGACTACGGGGTCGGCGACAATGTGGCAACGGACGACGAGTACCTCGCCACCTTCAAGGAGCAGGCGGAGGCCCTGGCGGAAGGCGGGGTGGACATCTTCGCCGTCGAGACCATGATGTTCCCCCAGGAAGCCACGGCGGCCATCGCCGCGTGCAAGGCGGTGGCGGACTTGCCCGTGATGGCGACCATGTTCTTCCAGTACGAGGAGATGCACGATCGCGACCGGACCATGTGGGGCGAGAGTCCGGCGGACGTGGCGAAGACGCTCCTCGGCGCGGGGGCGGATATCGTGGGTATGAACTGCGGCCGCGGCCCCGACCGCGCCATCGTCATCATTCGCGAGATGCGCGCGGTGACCGATGCGCCGCTCATCGCGTATCCGAATGCCGGCCTGCCCATTACCAAGGGGGGGACCACCACCTACGAGCTCGGTCCCGAGGCCATGGCCAAGGACTACCCGGCCTTGCTGGATGCCGGCTGCAATATCGTGGGCGCCTGCTGCGGTTCCGGCCCCCAGCACATTCGCCTCATCGCCGAGGTCGCGCGCTCCCGCCGAACCAAGTGAGCGCGTCGCTCGACGTCCGCTCGCCCTTTCCCGCTGTCCTCGACGAAATCCCGCTACGCGTGGATCGCGATGAAGTGCTCCGCTTCCAGGGCTACCAGAGGGGCGTGGACGTGCCGGATGCCGCCGTCCTCTCGCTCTTCGACGAGGCGCTGCGCATCGGCGAGTCGCTGATCGAGCCCCGCGTCGTCTACCGCGCGGTGAACGTGTCGAGACAGGGGCCGGATCTCCTCGAGGCGGGCGGCGAGCGTCTGCATATCCCCGAGATCGGCAGGCTGTGGGGACCCCTGGAGGAGATCGGCGCGGGCATCTGCACGGTGGGCGAGGCGCTCGAGCAGTGCGTGCGACGGCTGTGGGACGAGCGCGAGCTTCCCCTCGCCCTCATGCTGGACAGCGTGGGCTCGGCGGCGGTGGAGAGTCTCGCCGAGTACGCCAATGACCTTCTCTGTCAGGCGGCGATTCCCGGGGGCGTCAAGGTGACGAACCGGATCAGCCCGGGCTATGCAGGCTGGGATACCCGCGAGCAGGCCCCGCTCTTTCGGCTCTGCCCGGGGGAGCCCATCGGGGTCACCCTCAACGAGGCTTGTGTCATGACGCCGGGCAAGAGCATCTCCTTTCTCGTTGGGGTCGGGCCTGCCGCCCGCGTGGACC
>DASYQB010000344.1:0-12386 GCA_036005985.1 Candidatus Methylomirabilota bacterium
GCCCCGAGGGCCACGGGCACGGGCTGGCCGAAATGAATCAGCACGAGCGCGCTCGCGTAGGCGCCGAGGCCGAAGTAGGCGGCGTGGCCGAACGAGACCATGCCCGTGTAGCCCATGATGAGATCGAGCGACAGGGCGAACAGTCCGTAGATGAGGAGATCGGTGAGCAGCGAGAGCTGGTGGCGAGCGGCCACCCACGGCACCACGGCCATCACCACGAGGGCGACCGCGGCCAGCGCGCGCGACCCCCTCATTCCTCCTCGCCGAAGAGACCCCAGGGCCGGAAGATGAGGATGGCACCCATCACGGCGTACATGATGACCATGGCCGTCTCCGGCAGATAGAAGCCGCCCCACGTCTGCGCGGCCCCCACGATGAGACTGCCCGCGATCGAGCCGCCGATGCTGCCGAGGCCACCGATCACCACGACGACGAAGGCGTCGACGATGACGCCGATGCCCATCCCGAGGTAGGCGGTGGTCATGGGCGCCGCGGCCACGCCGCCGAGCCCGGCCAGGGCGCACGCCGCGCCGAACACAAGAGTACGAACGCGCGCGACGTCGGCGCCCAGGCAATCGGCCATCTCGCTGTTCTGGGCCACGGCGCGGATGACGAGCCCGGCCCGCGTCTTGCGGAGAAAGAGCCAGACGGCGGCCGCGACGATCAGGCTGAGCGCCACCACGAAGAGCCGGTAGCGTGGATACAGGAGGCTCCCCAGGGAGATCGCGCCCTGGAGGTATGACGGCGGATCGATGCCCTTCGCCGTCGGCCCGTAGAGGATCCGCAGGCCCTCCTCGAGAATGAGGGCGAGACCGAAGGTGAGGAGGAGCTGATAGATCGGCGGGCGACGATAGATGAAGCGCAGCGTGGAGGACTCGATGAGGGCGCCGAGGGCGCCCACCACGGGCGGCACGATCACCAGCGCGGGCCAGAACCAGCCCGACAGCATGACCGTGGTGTAACCAAGATAGGCGCCGAGCATGTAGAAGACACCGTGCGCGAAGTTGACCACGCGCAGGATGCCGAAGACGAGGGACAGACCGGCGGAGACGAGGAAGAGGAGCCCGGCGAGGGTCAGCGCGTTGAGGAGCTGCTCTGCCAGGTTCGCCACGCGAGGCGCCCCCGCCGATCCGCTACGAGAAGTCCTCCGAACGGCACTTCGGCGTCACCTTCTCGCCTGGGTACGTCGCGAGGATCTTGGGGATCGGATGCGGATACTTGGGATCCTTCACCGCCTCCACCGCGAAGCCGAGCTGCACCGCCTGGTGATCGCACTTGCGCATGAGGAAGGGGCCCTCGAGGCCCTCGTAGCTCGAGTCCTCCCAGGTGTCGATCACCTTCTCCACGTCGTCGGTGCCGGCCTTCTGGATCACCTGAGCCAGCCACTCGAGGCCCTCGTACGTCTCACCGTCGAACATGTCGGGATAGACCCCGTGCAGCTCGTGGAAGCGCTTCACGAAGTCCTTGTTCCGCGGCGTGTCCACGGTGAACGGATAGCGCGAGCTCCCGATCGCCCCCACCATGGCGTCGCCCACCGCCTTCATGTTCTCCAGCTCGAGGATCTCCATGATCGGCTTCACCTCGCGATTGAGGCCGAACTGGTGCGCCTGCTTCAGATAGATGGTGGCGTCCTGGCCGGGCAAGGCGAGGTAGACGCCGTCGGCCTTGGATTGCCTGATCTTGGCGATGTAGCTCGCGAAGTCCTTGGTTCCCACGGGCGGATAGTCGGTGCCGGCGATCTCCTTCTTGGCCGCGGTGATCTGCGAGGTGAAGGAGGCGACGCTGTCCCGGCCCCAGGCGTAGTCGCTGCCCAGCGCGAAGAAGCGCTTCATGGGTCCTTCCGCGAGGTAGAGGCTGATCGCGCGCGCCCCCATGGGCCCGCTCGTGTTCACGCGGAAGAAGTAGCGATGAAAAGCCCTGGCGGTGAGGGCGCCCGCCCCGTTGATGGTCGACATGAAGATGACCTTCCACTCGGGGCACTTCGCGGAGACAGCCAGTGCCTCGGAGGAGAGGGCGACACCGGTGAGGAACTTCACCCCATCCTTCTCCACGAGCTTCTGCGCCTTGCGCACGGCGGTGGCGGGATCGCCCGCCGTGTCCTCGTAGATGAATTCGACGGGCCGGCCGAGCACTCTCTTCGCCTTGATGTCCTTGGAGAACAGCTCGGCCGCGCGCTTGGCCTGGATCCCGTACTGGGCGTAGGCGCCGGAGAGCGCCGCGGGCATCCCGATCTTGATCGGTCCGCCCTGCGCCCACGACCGTCGAAGGAAGGCTGGGCTGCCCACGCTTACCCCTGCACCACCCGCCAGCGCAGCCCGCAGAAACTCACGTCTCCTCATGATGGATCCTCCGTGCCGGCGTCGAATGTGAGGTATGCGATCGACGATACCTCGCCGAACTCCCGCCAGAGCTTGCGCCAGGAGTTGCCGCCGTCGTCGCTGCGATAGAGATAGCCATAGCGGCTGGCGGCCAGAACCGTGTCGGGAGCCGAGGCGGGCATGCTCACCGTCCACACCGCCGAGTTGGGCTGCACGGGCAGTCCCAGGCTCTGCCAGGTCACCCCCGCGTCCCGCGAGCGCATCACCGTTCCGGTGCGGCCCGGCGTCGTGTCCCCCAGCGTCACGAACACCGTCCGCGAATCGTTCGGCTTGACCGCGATGCCGCGCGGATAGTGCCAGGGGAAGACCTCGCGCGCATGCGCCGCCTCCCAGGTCTTGCCGTCATCGGTGCTGCGCCAGACGTCGTCGTTGACCACCGTGAACACCGCCTTGGGCGGGCCCGCAATCACCAGGACATTGTGGACGTCCTGGTTCGGGATCTGGCCATTCACCTTCGTCCATGTCTCCCCGCCGTCGGCGCTGTGCCGGACACCGTCCACCTCGAGCCCGACCCACACGTGCCGGTGGTCGGTGGGATCGATGGCGATCCCCGTGGGCCGAGGGATGCCGACGTTCGGGCAGTCCGCGGCGATATCCACGGCCAGCCGCTCCCAGGTCTTCCCGGCATCGGTGGTGCGATAGATGCCTGGCTTGCTGGGCGTGCCCGTTCCCGCGAACATCACGTTGGGGTCGACGGGGTCGATGGCCATGCTCCAGACCATGGACCCCTTCATCGGCGAGTCCAGCAGGCGCCAGTGGGCGCCGGCGTCATCGCTCTCGTACAGGCCCATGTCGGTCCCGGCGTAGACCCCGGCCGGGCGCCGAGCATCGGGAAGGAGCGCCCGCACAATGCAGTCGGAATGCATGCCCTGGCGCACGCTGGCCCGTGTCCAGCTCTCGCCGTCGTCGATGCTCATCATGACGCCCTGGCCGATCGTCCCCACCAGGATGGTTCCTTTCTTCGCCATGGCCCACCTCCTGACGTCCAATCCGTTTCGCGACTATACGCCTGTCGGCCGGGGTCAGGTCTTACAATCCGACACACCCGAGGCACTGGCGAGGGCCTCGCCGCGCCTCACCGCCCGGCTCACCGTCACATAGTGGACGCCAAGGAATGCGGCGACCGCCTTCATCGTATAGCCATGATCGCGGATCGCGCTGGCGCAGCGCGCATCGCAGTCTACCCTTGACGTCACCCCGGCAAAGATCGTGGTCAGCGGCAGCCGAAGGGCGAAGCGTTGTGCCCGCGGGATCTCGACCAGGGTCGTGGCATGCCCCAAGCAGGCGCGCGCCTGTAGGGGAACCGCTGCCGCCCCAACCAGCAAGCTCGATCGGTCGACTTCCAGCGGCGTGACCGTTTCCGCGCGGCCGGCCGCCACGAACTGCCGGTAGCGGCGCTCGGCGCCTGCCCGCTCGCGCGTCTCACCGAGGGCAAGCACCCAGTCCACACTTAGGAAGGCCGGCACTGGGCGCTCCCCCGCCGTGGCCGCATAACTGCTCCACGGCCACTCTCGCGGGTGGACCACGAGACCGGCCCGTACAGGATTGAGCACGATGTAGCGGCATACCGCGCGCAGATAAGCCTGCTTGTCGACGACCTGCGCGTGGAAGCGTCCTTCGAACACATGGCCAGAGCGCTGGTGACAGCGATTGAAGCTTTGGCTATAGACGCCGTTGAGCTGCCGCATGGCTCGGGAGAGATTGGCCTCGGGCGTCTCCAGCAGCAGGTGGTAGTGATTGCCCATCAAACAGTAGGCATGGCACAGCACGCGATAACGTGCGACGACAGACGCCAGCACGGCGAGAAACCGCTCACGATCGGAATTGTCGACGTAGATGGCGAGCCGTCCGTTGCCGCGGGCTGTGACATGATAGAGCCCGCCGGCGAACTCGATGCGCAGCGGGCGTGCCATGTGCTGACGTTATCGCCCCGCTCCCGCCGAGCTCAAGACGTGCCAGGAGAGATACGTCCATCCTCACGACCTTCACCGCCAATGTCGTTTTGCAAGACCTGACCCCAGCACGCCCGATACTTCGTCCGGCAGCGGGCCGAGAGCTACTTGACATCGACGCCCTTTCGGAAAATCCTCTGACGCATCGAAGCTGTCAAAAAACCCGGCTGAGTCATCTCTGAAAGGAGACTCCAATGGCGGAACGACTCGGACTCGCCGTAATTCCCGGGGTGGGCTGGCGTGCGAATGAAATCCAGACTATCGCCCGCGAAGCGGAGGATGCCGGCTTCGATGCAATCTTCGCCGCCGAGGTGAACAACGATGTCATGGCGACCGCGCAGCTCATGGGCGTGGCGACAAGGCGCATCCAGGTCGGTACGTGGATTGCCAACATTTACCTCCGCCATTCCTACTCCTGCGCGCAGGGCGCGGCGCTCATCGCCGACGCCACCGAGGGGCGATTTATTCTCGGGCTTGGCGTCAGCCATCCACCGGTGAACAAGGCCCTTGGGATCGAGATGGGGGATGCTCCAAGCGCACTGCGGCGCTACGTCACCGCCGTGCGCAGTTGGTTGAAGGGCGAGGGGCCAGCGACCCACCTTCCTCAGCGACCAACGGTGCGCCCCGTGCCCCTCTACGTGGCCGCGATCACTTCACGCACCGTAGAGGTCGCGAGCGAACTGGCGGACGGCATCATGCCGTTTCTCTGGTCGGCGGAACGCGTCAAGAAAAGCAAGGTATGGATCGACCGCGGTCGCGCCAAGGCGTCCGGCCTCGGCAAGGTCGATGTTACCGTGGGGCTTCCCACCTTCGTTGGCGACGACGTGAAGGCGATGCGCGAGGCGGCGCGCGCCAACCTTGGCCTGTACACGACCTTCCCGTTCTTCCAGAGACTCTTCCGCGCGAGCGGTTTCGCGTCCGAAGCTGATCAGATGGAGAAGGGGGGTGGAGGTGCCTCGCTGAGCGACCGGATTCTGGATGCCGTGTGCCTTACCGGCCCGATGGCGCGCTGCAGGGAACAGCTCGCGGCGTTTCGCAGCGCCGGCGTCGACCTGCCGATCCTCGTCGCCCCGATTGGCGTCGACGGCGCCCGGGGCGTGATCAAGGCGTTTCGCCGTTAGCCTAGCGAGATTCCGTCACAACGGAGGCCGCCCATGGTGACCAAGGACTTCCCGATCTTTGACTGTGACAGCCATGTTGTCGAGCCGCCTGAGATCTGGGAGGAGTACGTGCCCAGCGCCATCCGTTCGTGGGTGAAAACGCAGTTTCACTTCCACACGGATACCGACGTGCTTCACATCAATGGTCGGGTGGTCCCCGCCACCCGCGAGCGGTCAAATGCCGCGGAGGTGGGCTGGCCACGCTGGAGCAAGAAAGAGGTGGGGGCGCTCGTCCCCGGCACGGAGGAATGGAAGCGGAAATTCGGGCGCCTCGCCGGATGCCGCGAGCCTCAGGCGCGGCTGCGAGACATGGATGCCCTCGGCACTGACCAGGTGATGCTCTTCCCGACCTGGTTCGTCCGTCTCGCCCTCGTCGAGGATCCAACGGCGGCCGGCGCGCTGGCTCGCGCCTTCAACGACTGGGTCTACGACTACTGCGCGGCCGATCGGCGGCGGCTCTTTCCCTGCGCCGTCCTCGCCATCCAGAGTGTCGAGCAGTCGATCGAGGAGCTCCGGCGAGTGGCCAAGCGAGGCTTCAAGGCCGCGGCCATTCGCCCGTGTTTCTGGAACGGGCGTTATCCCACGCTGCCGGAGTTCGATCCTCTCTGGCGAGAGTTCGAAGATCTGGACGTGGTGCTCGCCATGCACACCTTTCCCTCGCGGGAGGCCCTCACTCCGGAGTGGGGGGAGCGGATCGCGCGAACCCGCGGCAGTGGTGACGGACTGCTCTTCACGGACGAGGCGGTCGTCTATTCGCCCGGGCAGTTTCTGAGCAATATCGTGTTCAGCATGGAGCCCACCATCGACAGCTCCGAAGCGCTCGGCTTCATCTTCGAAGCCATGACCTGGCTCACGGCCGTGCTGATGACGGGCTGGCTCGACAAGTTCCCGCGTCTGCGGACCGCCGTGCTCGAGTCCAATGCCACCTGGCTGCCGCTGGTGCTCAGCCGGAGTCGGAACTTCCTCGATCTCTACGCCTTCCAGCGCGGGCCCAAGGTGCGTGATCCCCTCGAGGTGTTTTACGAGCGCTGCTTCATCGCCTTCGAGGGTGACGAGGAGCCGGTCTATCGCATGTGGGATCAGTACGAGAATGTCGGGCTGTGGTCCTCGGACTATCCTCATCACGACGCGGAGGACGCCTGGGAGGCGCTCGAGCTCATGAACCGACACAAGGTGCCTGCCGCGGTCCAGCGCAAGCTGCTCGGGGAGAACGCGCGACGGCTCTACGGCATTGAGCCCCTCCTCGTGGTCACCGAGCGCATCGAGCAGTACGAGCCGGCCAGACTCCCCTGGTAGCAAGAATCCAATGCTGAAGAAGCCGATCTCGTCGACGTCAGCTATCCCTGGTGCTTCAGGAAGTCCAGGAGCAGCGCCCTTACCTTCTCCGGCTGCTCCTGTTGCACCCAGTGCCCGGCGCCCTCCACGAGATGGCAGCCGAGCATGTTCGTCAGCACATCCTTCTGCATCTTGATCATGTCCCCACCGGGGCGCTGATAGATTCCCCAGTCGCTCTTTCCGGATATGAAGCACGAGGGCACGTCGAGGGTGCGGCCGGAAAAGATCTGAAGCTCGGCGGCATTCCGGCCGCTGGTATTGCAGCGGTACCACTGCAGCCCGCCCTGAAAGCCGTTGCGGCCATACTCTTCCGCGTACCCCGCCAGCTCGTTCTCGGGCAGCCAGGTGTTCCCGGCGATCTCGGCAGCCGACGGCATTTCCTTGGCCACCGTCTCGGCCATGCCCTCGTGAAGATCCATGATGTAGTAGGTCGGCATCTTCTCGAGCTCGCTCGCCGTCCAGGACGCGAGGGGAAACGGCTGGTTCTGCTTCCAGTCGGCGCTCTTGTGGTGATAGTACGCACGCATGAACGCGTGGACCCCTTGCCGACACTTCCACATATTGTCGTTGGCTTCGCGGGTCGAGTAGTACCACTGGTAATGCTTGCGCGGGCGCTTCAGCGCGGCCAGGTCGTCGTGAATGCTGCGCGCCGGCGCCTTCGCGGGAACGGCGTGGTCGGTGTCGAAGGGCAGCGGCGGCGGGCCGGCAAACGGCGCGCTCATCATCGCGACGGAATGGAACACGTCGGGGCGTATCAACCCGGACCAGGCGGCGATCGACGAGCCCGCATCGTGGCCGATCACCGCCTTCACGGATCGGTAACCGAGGGCGGAGACCAGTCCCATCGCGTCCCGCACCAGATTCAGCGTGCGGAAAGAGGCGACGTCGCCGTCGTAGCTTCCGTCCCAGCCCGTGGTGCGTCCGTAGCCGCGCTGATCGGGGGCGACGACGTGGAAGCCGGCCTGGGCGAGCGGAAGCATTATCTTTCTCCAGCTGTAGGCGAGCTCGGGGAAGCCGTGAAGGAGCAGGAGGAGCGGGCGCGCATTGATCCTCTCAGATCGATCTTCGAAGCCTGCTTCCAGGATGTGCATCCTGAGGCCGTTGATGTTCTCGACGAAGCGGGAGCGGACGCCGGGGGGCAGGACGGATTCGGGAAGAGGGCTTAGCTCAGTCATGGGTTTCTCCGTCGGCGATACTGCAGCGCCCCCTCACCCCGCCCTCTCCCCCGCGGCGGGGGAGAGGGGGAAACAGCTAGCGCGCGTCCTTGATGGCCTGGGCGAGGAGCTTGGCGCCCTCGTAGTTGCGCTCGGGCGTTTCCCAGCTGTAGGCGAGGCGGATGAATTCCTCGCCGCCGCCGTTGATGAAGAACGCCGGCCCCGCCGTGTACTGGATGCCGTGCTTCACCGCCGCCTCGCGGACCTTGGCCGTCTTGGTTCCCGTGGGCAGCTTGATCCAGATGAAGAAGCCGCCCTCGGGCTTGCTGATCTCCACATCGGTGCCCTCGAGCACTTCCCAGAGCCCCTTGAGCATGGCGTCGCGCTTGAGGCGATAGATGTCCACGAGCCGGTTGACGTGGGGCACGAGGTTATCGCGCATGTAGTAGGTCGCCACGCGCGACACGTAGGGATTGACGCCGCCCCCGAAGAGGAACCCCTGGAAGGCGGGGATCATCTCCTTGGGCGCGCAGAGCCAGCCCAGCCGCACCCCTGCGCCGAGGATCTTGGACAGGGTGCCCGCGCGCATGGTGCGCCCGCCCTTGTCGAGGGCGTACAGCGAGGGGTGGGCCGGCCCCTCGAAGCGAAGCTCGCCGTAGGCGTCGTCCTCGAGGATCACCGTCTCGTATTCGTGGGCGAGGGCGATGAGCTCCTCGCGGCGGCGGCGAGACATGGTCGGCCCCGCCGGGTTCTGGAAGTTGACGATGGTGTAGATGAGCTTGCACGGCTTGCCTTCGCGGCGCAGCCGCTCGAGCTGCTGCCGTGCCACCTCCGTGTCCATGCCCTCGGCGTCGAGCGGCACGTCGAGCACACGCGCCCCGTGGCGGCGAATGGTGGCAAGCGTGCCCGAGAAGGTGGGCGCCTCGGAGAGGATGGCGTCGCCCGGATCCACGAAGGCGCTGAAGGCGAGGGAGAGCGCATGGCCCGAGCCGTTCGACACGATGACATTGTCCGGCGACACCTCGAGGTTCTCGAAGAGCCGGTACTTGTGGGCGACCAGCTCGCGCAGGCCCTTGTAACCCTGGGGCTCGCCGTAGGAGAAGGCGGCGGCGCCGTCGGCCTTCATGACATCGGCGGTCGCTTCGACCATGCCCTCGTACGGGAAGGACGAGGGGTCGGGGTGGCCGCCACCGAACTCAAAGGCCGCCTCGGCCACGGGCCGGGCGGGCGGGGCGGAAGCGCCCCAGCCAATGCGGGCGCGGGTGGACAGCAGGTCGTCGATACGGGGGTTCGCTGGTGTGGTCATGGGTGGTAGCATACGTCAACTCCAGCCCATGGCGAGACTGAGCCGATATTCCCGCTGGGACGGCACCCAGGCCGTCCCCGATCTCGATGCCGACGAGCTCCTGTCGGCCATGTCCGACGACCTGCTCGCCGAGGGCGATCTGATGAACGCCCTGCGCCGGCTCTTCCAGCGCGGGGCCCGCGATCCGCAGGGCGGGCGCATGCCGGGGCTCCAGGATCTCCTCAAGCAGCTCCAGCAGCAGCGGAAGCAGCGCCTCGAGCAATACGATCTGAGCTCGATGCTGGACGACATCAAGAAGAAGCTCGCGGAGATCCGGGACACGGAGCGCCAGGCCATCGAGAAGGAGGTGCCGCCGGGGGCCAAGCAGGAGCAGAAGCTCAACGCTCTCGAGCAGCTCCCTCCGGATCCCGCGGGGCAGATCAAGGCGCTCCAGGATTACCCGTTTCACAGCGCGGAGGCCAAGCAGAAATTCGACGAGCTGATGAAGTCCCTCCAGGAGCAGATGCTCAAGCCCTTCATGCAGGGCATGCAGCAGGGACTCCAGAACCTCACCGCGGAAGACCTCCAGCGCATGCGGGAGATGATGCGCGACCTGAACAAGATGCTGCGCGAGCGCGCGGAGGGTGGTGAGCCGGATTTCCAGGCCTTCAAGGACAAGTGGGGGCAGAACTTCCCTGGCGTAGAAAGCCTCGACCAGCTCCTGGAGCAGATGGGCAAGCAGATGGGGCAGATGCAGTCGCTGATGGAGAGCCTCACCCCCGGCCAGCGGCGAGAGCTCCAGGAGATGATGCAGTCGCTCTTCGCGCGCGACGAGCGCCTCGAGGCCGAGATGGCCCAGCTCGCCATGAACCTGGAAGAGCTCCTGCCCATGGACGCGTTTCGCCGACCCTATGACTTCAAGGGCGACGAGAACGTGACCATGCAGGAGGCCATGCGGGTCATGGAGGAGCTGCAGCAGATGGATCAGCTCGAGCGGGAGCTGCGCCGGGCCAAGGAGCCGGGCGACCTCGACGACATCAAGCGCGAGGACGTGGAGCGGCTGCTCGGCGAGGAGGCGGCGCGGGATCTCGAGCGGCTCAAGGAGCTGGCCAGGAAGCTCGAGGAGGCGGGGTACCTCGAGAACAAGGGCGGCCGCCTCCAGATGACGGCGCGGGCCATCCGCAAGATCGCCGACAAGGCCCTCCGCGACGTCTTCTCCCATCTCAAGCGCGACCGCTTCGGGCGGCACGTCGTCTCGCGCCGCGGGGCGGGAGGCGATCGTACCGACGATGCCAAGCGCTACGAGTTCGGCGACCCGTTCCTCCTCGACCTGAAGCAGACGCTCATGAATGCGGTAGAGCGCGGGGGCACGGGCACCCCGGTGCGGCTCGCCCCCGACGACTTCGAGGTGTGGCGGACAGAGCTGTCCACCCAGGCCTCCACCGTGGTCCTCCTCGACCTGAGCCGCTCCATGCTCTACAACGGCTGCTTCGTGCCCGCCAAGAAGGTCGCGTTGGCCCTCCAGGCTTTGATTCGCGGCCAGTTCCCCCGCGACAGCCTGTACATCGTGGGCTTCTCGCTCTACGCGCGTGAGTTCACTCCGGAGGAGCTGCCCCACCTCTCCCCGAGCGGCACCAATATCGGCACCAACATGCACGCGGCCTTCATGCTCGCCCGCACGCTCCTCGGTCGGCAGAAGGGCGGCAACAGGCAGATCATCATGATCACCGACGGCGAGCCCACCGCGCACATGGAGAACGGGGAGGCGGAATTCTCCTATCCGCCTACCCGGCGGACTTTGCAAGAGACCCTCCGAGAGGTGCAGCGCTGCACCCGGGAGGGCATCACCATCAACACCTTCATGCTCGACCGCAGCGAGATGCTGACGGCTTTCGTGGAGCAGATGGCCCGCATCAACCGAGGACGCGCCTTCTTCGCCACCCCGGAGCGCCTCGGGGAGTACGTGCTCGTGGACTACGTCAGCAACAAGCGCCGCGCCGCCTCGTAAGTGTCGGCGATCTCCGTCCAGCACGTCAGCCGCTCCTGGGGCGCCACCCGCGCGGTGGCCGACGTGAGCTTCGAGGCGGCGGCGGGCAAGATGCTGGTGCTCCTCGGGCCCTCGGGCTGCGGCAAGTCCACCACCCTCCGGCTCATCGCGGGTCTCGAGCAGGTGACGGGAGGCCGCATCACCATCGACGGCCTCGATGTGACCAACCTCCCCCCCGCCGCCCGGCACATCTCCATGGTCTTTCAGTCCTACGCGCTCTTCCCGCACCTGTCGGTGGCCGAGAACATCGTGTTCGGCCTGCGCGTGCGGCGCGTGCCGGCGGCCGAGCGCGCGGCGAAGCTCGCCCGGGTCGCCGATCTCCTCGGCCTCGACGGCTTGCTCGCGCGCAAGCCCTCCCAGCTCTCCGGCGGCCAGCAGCAGCGCGTGGCGCTCGGCCGCGCCATCATCGCCGAGACGCCGGTGTGTCTCATGGACGAGCCGCTATCGAATCTGGACGCTCAGCTTCGCCTCGACATGCGCCGGGAGATCCGGGGACTCCAGCAGAAGCTCGGGGTGACCATGGTCTACGTCACCCACGATCAGACCGAGGCCATGAGCATGGCCGATCAGGTCATCCTCCTCCGCGATGGTCACGTCGAGCAGGACGCCGTGCCCGCCGAGCTCTACGCGCGCCCCGCCACCGTCTTCACCGCGCGCTTCATCGGCACGCCGCCCATGAATATCCTCGAGCTCGCCGACGGGGCGGGCGGCGCGGTGGTCGCTGGCACCGCGGAGCCGGCGCTCCTCCCCGGTCGCGGGGCCGGGCTCCTCCTCGGCGTGAGGCCGGAAGACATCACCCTCACCGCGACGGGCGGCCTTCGCGCCACCGTGAAAACCATCGAGTATCTCGGCGCCGATTCCATTCTCACCTGCGAGGCGGGCGGCCAGACTCTCGCCGTGCGCGCGCCGGGGCGCGTCGAGCGGCCCGCGGGCACCCCCGTGCATCTCGGCTGGAGCAAGGAGCACGTGCACGTCTTCGACGCGCAGAGCGGGCGGCGCCGCGACGATGTCCCCACCGCGGGCACCCGCGGCTGATCCCTGTGTCCGACCCTTCAACGACGAGGAGAACACGCAT
>DASYQB010000345.1:0-5187 GCA_036005985.1 Candidatus Methylomirabilota bacterium
ATGGTGCCATGCTGGGCCTCCTTTGGCTGCCGCGGATTCTATGCCTCTCCCCCGCCCTCTTCAACGGGCGCGTCGCCGGAGGTCACTGGATGATCTCCGTCGCCTGCTGGAGCAGGGACGGCGGAACGGTGAGCCCGAGGGCCTTCGCGGTCTTCAGGTTGATGATCATCTCGAACTTCGACGGCTGCTCCACGGGAAAGTCGGCCGGCTTGGCCCCCTTCAGGAACCGGTCGACGGCCGCCCCGGCCCGACGATAGAGGTCGGCGTAGTCTGGTCCATAGGCGATCAAGGCCCCGTCCCGCGCTGCGGGGGGAAAGGCGAAGATGGCGGCCAGGCCGTGATTCGTCGCGGATTCGATGATGCGAACCCGTTGCCGGTAGGTGAACGGGCTGGGCTGGATGATCACCGTGGCCGCTCCCGCTTTTTTCATCGCCGCGAACGCGTCGCCGAGCTCGGCCACGTCGGCGATCCCCCGTGGTCTGACCATGACCCCCACCGCCTGGGCCGCTCGCTCGGTCGCCTGGAAGCGGTATTGCCCGTCCGCCCATCCGGTGTGCCAGAGATAGTGGACAGGCGCCTGGGGCTTACCCAGCTCGCGGGCGAACTGCACGTACTTGCCGCTGAGCTCGGCGAGGAGATCGCTGAACCCGGTGACGTTTCCTCCGGGGCGGGAGAGGCTTCCCACCAGCCCGACTCCGAGAGGATTGCCCACGCTGATGAAAAGAATGGGAATCGTCGACGTCTGCCGCTGCGTCTCCACCGAGGCGCTCGTCCCCACGGGGACGAGAATTCTCGCGCCCCGCTCGATCAGGGTCTTGACCGTGCCCGCGATCTCCGGCTCGCCGCTGATCCACGCCACGTCGAGGACGACCTGCCGATTCTCCACCAGGCCGGATTCGCGCAGGCCGCGGCGGAACGCCTCCACGAGCGACTGATCATATGGGTTGGAGGGAGAGCCCAGAGGCATGAATCCTATGCGGGCGAGCCCCGGGGGCGTCTGCGCCCCGGCGGTGAGGGACAGCATGACAAGGCCCAAGACGAGGGCGCTCGTCAGCGCCGCGCGAATCCTCAAGCGATGCGCACCGGCTTCGCGGGTCCTCGAGCCTCCGTGCGTCGTGGGCTCGCTCACTAGGCCGCCGTGTAGCCGCCGTCCACGGGCAGCGCCACGCCCGTCACAAACTCCGCCTCGTCGCTGGCCAGATACAGGATGGCCGCCGCCACGTCCGCCGGCTTCCCGAACCGTCCCAGGGGGTGGCGATCCTTGAGCGGCTGGTACCAGCTCGGATCGCTGAAGAACGGCGCGGTCATCGGCGTCTCGATCACCCCCGGACACACGCAGTTGACCCGCACCTTGGGCGCCCACGTGACGGCCATGGTCCGCGTCAGGTTCACCACCCCACCCTTCGACGCCGCGTACGCGGGCGACATGGAGCCGCCCACGAGGCCGAAGATGGAGGCGATATTGGTCACCGACCCTCCGCCGACCGCGGCGAGCTGGGGCAGCGCGGCGCGGGAGGCGAGATACGTTCCGCTCAGGTTCACGTCGAGGACGCGCTCCCATTCTTCCGGATCCGGGGTGGCGTCGCGTCGTGCCGCGCTCACGCCCGCGGAGTTGACGAGGGTGGTGATGCGCCCGAATCGACCAAGCGCCGTCTCCACCATTCGCCCGCAGCTGCCCTCGTTCGTGACGTCGACGAGCAGGGAGACGGCGTCTCCGCCCGCCTTGGCGATCTGCTCCGCCGTCTCGTGCGCCCCATCACCCTTGGCGTCAGCACACAGGACGCGGGCGCCCTCGATGGCCATGCGAAAGGCAGTGGCTCGTCCGATGCCGGAGCCCGCGCCGGTGACGATGACGACCTTGTCCTTCATTCGCATGGCGCGGATTGTGGCCGACGGCGCGAGCTCCGTCAACCTCTTTACCGGTTTCTAGGGAAGCGGCGTGGGCCGGGCCAGCGTCTCCGGCCGTATGGGCAGCGACGTGATCTCGATACCGAGCGGCTTCACGGCGTCGGCCACGGCATTGGCGATGGCGGCGGGGGCGCCGATGGTGCCGCCTTCCCCCATGCCCTTGTGGCCTCCCGGCGTCAGGGGCGAGGGTGTCTCGAGGTGGCCCAGGGTGAACGACGGCACATCGCCCGCCGCGGGCAGCGGATAGTCCATGAGGCTCCCCGTGAGGAGCTGCCCGCTGGGATCGTAGACGAGCTCCTCGCCGAGCGCTTCGCCGATGCCCTGGGCGACCGCGCCGTGGATCTGGCCCTCGACGATCATGGGGTTGATGACCGGGCCGCAGTCTTCCACCACCACGTAGCGACGCACCGTCACCCGCCCGGTGTCCGCGTCCACCTCCACGGAGGCCACGTGCACCGCGCCGGAGAACGTGGGACCGGGCGGGTCGAAGCGCTCCGTCACCTCGAGGCGTGCCGGCCCCACCGCGCCCGCCACGTCGGAGAGGGTGACGCCGCGGTCGGGCATGCCGCGCACGGAGACGCGGACGCCGTGGATCACGAGGTCGGCCGCGCTCACTTCGAGAAGGCCGGCCGCCACCTCGAGGATCTTCGTCCGTAGCGTCACCGTCGCCGCTCGCGCCGTGCCGCACTGGGCGATGGCGCCGCGACTCGCGAAGGTTCCACTGCCTCCGGGCGTCTCGTCTGTGTCGGGCTGAGAGACGACGACCTGCTCCAGCGCGACGCTCAGCTCGTCGGCCACGAGCTGGGCCGCGGTGGTGGCATGCCCCTGCCCTTGCGACGAGAATGACAGGCGGCAGCGCACCGTTCCGTCGGCGGCGAGAGACACCCGCGCGCTCTCGGGCCCCGGCACCTCGACCATGCCGCGCCGCCGGTACGTCACGGATCCGATGCCCGTGTACTCGGTGTAGCAGGACACGCCCACTCCGAGGAGCCGGCCCTCCCCGCGGGCCGCGTCACGCTCACGCTTGAGCCCTTCGTAGTCGGCCAGCTCGAGAGCCATGGCAAGGGCTCGAGGATAGTCGCCGCTGTCGTAGACGAATCCGGACGCGGAGGTGAACGGGTAGGCGCCCTTGGGAATCAGGTTGCGGACCCGGATCTCGGCCGGATCCAGACCGAAGCGAGCGGCGAGGAGATCGAGCGTGCGCTCCATGACAAAGGCGCCCATGGTCATGCCCACCCCGCGATAGGCGCCGAGGGGCGGCTTGTTGGTGGCCACGGCCAGCGCTTCCCACGCGTAGGCGGGCGTGCGATAGGGTCCGGGCAGAATGGCCGCGGTGCCGGGCGGCTCGAGGGCGGCGGTGAGTGGGTGGATGTGATAGGCGCCGTTGTCGGCGATGACGCGCGCGCGAAGCCCGAGGAGCACGCCGTCGCGGTCCGCGGCCGCCTCGATCTCCACGCGCCCCTCCCGGGCCTGCGAGGCGGCGGCGAGGTTTTCGCGCCGTGTCTCGATCCACTTCACGGGGCGGCCGGCCACCCGCGCCAGCCCCGCCACCGCCACGTCCTCGGGCAGGACATGCATCTTCTGCCCGAAGCCACCGCCGGTGTCCGGCACGACCACGCGCACGTGATCCTCGGGAAGTTGAAACGCCCGGGCCATCGCGGAGCGAAAGATGTGGGGCACCTGGGTTCCCGACCAGACGGTGAGGCGGTCGCCCTCCCACGCCGCCACCATGCCGCGGCCTTCGAGCGGGGACGCAGAGCAGCGGCCGTGGCGGAAAGTCTCGCGGAGCACGAGATGCGCACGCGCGAAAGCGCCCTCCACGTCTCCGTGGGTATGGTGGCGGTGAAAGAGCAGGTTGCCGGGAACATCCTCGTGGAGGAGCGGCGCATCCGGCGCGACCGCGGCATCTATGCTCGAGACGACGGCCAGCGGCTCGTACCCGATGTCCACGAGCTCGCAGGCATCGGCGGCCTGGGCCGCGCTCTCCGCGCAGAGCGCGGCCACGGGCTCTCCCACGAAACGGACGCGCTCGGGGGCGAGAGGAGCCCATACCGTCGGCCAGAAGCGCTCGCTCTCGAAGCGGGGAGCGAACGGGGTGATCCATGAGGCCACGTCCTGCCCCGACAGCACGGCCGCCACTCCGGGCGCGGAGCGCGCGCCCTCGACATTCGCCTCCCGCACCCGCGCGTGCGCGTACGGGCTGCGTACGAAAGTGGCGTGGAGCAGTCCGGGCAGGCACAGGTCGTCAAGATAGGCGCCCTGACCCGCGAGGAGACGCGGGTCCTCCACGCGCTTGACGCTCTGGCCCGTCAGACGCGGTGCGAGGCTCAGAGGGCTGCTCCGTGGACGCGTCAGGGCCGGGAGACGCGAGGCAGGACCTCGCCCGCCAGCAGCTCGAGCTGCCCCATGCTCCAGTTGAGGGGGTTGAGCACGATCTGCTCGCAGCCGCCGAGGGCGGCGACCTTGGCCCGGATCTTCTCTGCCAGCTCCTCTGCCTCGCCGAGGAGATAGAACTCCTTCCAGTACGGCAGGTCCATCCCCGAGTACACCTTGAAATGGGGAGCGGCCACCTCGGGCTTCTCGCCCTTCCTGAGCACGTAGACGAAATTGGAATAGACCTTGGTCATGTCCCCGGGGGTGCGGCCGAACTCGGCCATGAAGCGCTGGATCTTCTCCCAGTCGCCCGTGACCATGTCCGCGGTGGCCGAGGAGTGCGGCACCCACGTCTTGGCGTACTTCGCGATGCGTTTGAGCACCGGATCGATATTGGTCACGGTCTGGCCATAGACCTTCTCGAAGGGCTGGCTTCCCCCGCCGATCCAGATAGGCGGATGCGGCTTCTGCGCGGGCTTGGGATCGATGGTGAGGTTCTTCACCTGGTAGTACTTCCCTGAGTAGGTGACGTTGTCGCCGGCCCACAGCGCCGTGACCAGCTCGAGCATCTCGTCCATGCGACGGCCGCGCTCCTTGGGGGGAATGCCCATGAGGCCGAACTCTTCCTCGTGCCAGCCCACGCCGACCCCAAGGATGCTCCGTCCGCCCGAGAGCAGATCCAGGGTCGCCCACTCCTTGGCGAAGTAGGCGGGATTGCGCAACGGCAGCACCAGCACCATGGTGCCGAGCTTGATGGTGCGCGTGACGCCGGCGAGGGCCGAGAGCAGCGATATCGGCTCGAGCCAGGTGCAGGCGTAGGCGGGCGGCGTGAGGAGCAGGTGATCTATGGACACGGCGGAGTCGAAGCCCAGGTCCTCCGCGCGACGGAGATAGGCGCCCATCTCG
>DASYQB010000346.1:0-7054 GCA_036005985.1 Candidatus Methylomirabilota bacterium
CGCCCAGCCTTGCGCGGGGGTCCACGAAGGATGCCGGGTGTATGGCCTTGTCGTCAGACATCCTTTCTATTTGGCCCCCTTCTCGAGATCGGTCAAGCGCTTTTCCAGGTCGCGTACGCGGCGGAGGAGCTCGGGCAGGCGGTTTTCCGCCGCCCAGATCCGCTTGGCCTCGCCGGTGGGCCGCGCGGGAATACCGCTCCAGACCTCGCCGGCGGGGATGTCGTTGGGGACGCCGGACTTGGCGGTGAGTATCGCCCCCTCGCCGATCTCCACATGGTCGGCGATACCGACCTGCCCCGCCAGCACTGCCCGATGACCCACCTTGGAAGATCCGGAGACGCCCACCTGCGAGACCAGAATCACGTCCTCCCCGATCTGGCAGTTGTGGCCCACCTGCACGAGGTTGTCGAGCTTGCTACCCCGCCCGATCACCGTCTCCCCGAGCGTCGCGCGGTCCACCGTGGTGTTGGCGCCGATCTCCACGTCGTCCTCGATGCGCACGCCCCCCACCTGGGGGATCTTGCGGTGCCCCTGCCCGTCGAACGCGTAGCCGAACCCGTCAGCGCCCAGGACAGCGCCGGGATGGACGATGACGCGATTGCCGATGCGCACGCCGCTGCGCACGACCACGCGCGGGTGGAGCACCACGTCTTCCCCGACCACCGCATCCTCGCCCACGAAACAGAGCGCGCCGACCCGGGTGCCTCGCCCGATGCGGGCGCCGCGCTCAACGACCGCGAACGGTCCCACCGCCGCGCTCGCGTCGACGCGGGCCCCGTCCGCCACCAGCGCGAGCCGATGGGTGCCGGGCTCCAGCGGCGGGTCGGGATGGAAGAGACGCAGCAGCGCGATCAGCGCCGCCTGCGGGGCGGCCACGCGCAGCACGGCGCCCGGCAGGCCGGCCAGGCCCTCGGGCGCCACGAGCGCCCCGGCTCGCGTGGCTGCCGCCGCCTTGACGTATCGCGGGCCGAGCACGAAGGAGATGTCGTCGGGTCCCGCCGCCTCGAGCGGTGCCACCGCCCGCACCCGTCGGGACGCCTCCCCCTCGAGGCGGGCGTTCAGCGTTCCCGCCAGCTCTCCGAGGGTGAACGATCCGCCGGCGGCCACTTACGGCTTCGTGGGCGCGGTCGACGCCTTCCTGCTCGCCGCGTCGAACTCCTTGATGACTTCCTCCGTGAGGTCGGCCTCGGGCGCGCCGTAGATGAGGCCGGCGCGGGCGTCCACGATCAGCGTGTAGCCTCGCTCCTTCCCCACCTTCTGCACGACTCCCTGGAGGTCGCGCGCGAACTTGACCATGAGCTCGCGGTCCTTCTTGGCGAGGTCCTTCTCGAAGTCGTCGGCAAGGCGCCGGAGATCGCGGACCTTGCGCTCCATGGTGTCCTGCTTCTCCTTGCGGACCTCGGGCGAGAGGAGCTGGCCCTTCTTCTCCAGCTCGTCCTTGAGCTTGGCGAGCTCGCTCTGCAGCGTGTCCACCTGCTTCTGCATCGCCGCCTTGTCGCGCTCCAGGGCCTCGCGAGCGGAGACGCCGGCGGCGGACTTGGCCATCACGCGCTGGGTGTCGATGAAGCCGACGCGGGTCGCCGCGGCAGCTGGGGGTGGCGACTGGGCATCCGCGGGCGCTGGCGTCCACCGGACCCCCACCCCCCATGCCGCCGTCACCGCGAGAACGGCCACGGGAAGCACTACCTTGAGCATCACACGCATCGTCCTTCCTCCTTCGATTCTAGAACGGGGCGCCCACCGCGAAGTGGAACTCCCCGAGGCTCTCGTTCTTGCGCCGGTCCAGCTTGATGCCGTAGTCGACCCGGAGCGGGCCGAACGGCGAGGCCCAGCGCAGCGACAGCCCCGCGTCGTGGCGCAGCTCCGTCAGGTCGAACACGGTTCCGAAGCTCGTGTCCGGTCCGTATACCTGCCCTACATCGTAAAAGAAAGCCATGCGAATGTTGAAAAAGAGCGGAATCGAGTATTCGACGGTGCCGAGGACCTGGATGTTCCCCCCGACCTTGGTCCCGGACTGATCCACGGGGGAGATCTGGCGCGCCTTCCAGCCCCGGAGGGAGTTCGGACCACCCAGGTAGTAGCGCTCGAAGAGGGGCAGCGGATCGTGGGACCAGCCGACCGCGTAGGCGGCCAGGGCCCGGCCGCTGATCACGTGGTTCAGCCAGGGGTTGTAGAAGCCGGCGAGGTTGCCGGCGGTGCGGATGAACTTGCTGTCGCCGAAGGCCAGGCCCGCGAAGTCGAGGCCGATGCCGGCCACGGTGCCGCGGGTGGGCTCGAAGGCGCTGTCCCGGGAGTCCCGGCTGATCGAGCCGCCGATGAGGGAGGTGATGCGCTTGCCCTCCTCGGACTGGAGCGTCGTGCTCGCATTGCTCGCGACATCCGTGACGTCGTCCTGGGTGAGGCGGTAGATGAGGTTCCAGCGGGAGAAGTCGCCCAGCGGGTGGCCGAAGCGGATGTCGCCGCCGAGGGAATTGACGGTGAAATCCTGGTACACCCGGCGGTTGTTGAAGAGGTCGAAGCCGGCGGACAGGGGCCGGTCGAAGAGCCAGGGCTCGGTGAAGCCGACGGTCCCCTGCTGGGTGCTGCCGCCTGCCCGGATGCGAACGAAGGCTTCCCAGCCCCGCCCCAGGAAGTTGCGCTGCGAGAGGTCGACGGTCGCGATGAAGCTGTCGGTGGAGCTGTAGCCGCCGCCGACCGAGAAGAGGCCGGTGGGCTTCTCGACGACCTCGATATTGACGATGATCTTGTCCTTGGTGGCGCCGGGCAGCGTGGTGGCCTTGACCTGGTCGAAGTAGCCGAGGTTGGTGAGCCTCTGCCGGGCGCGCTCGAGCTTGGCGGTGGTGAAGAAGTCGCCCTCGTGCATCGGCACCTCGCGCCGGAGGATCTTCTCCTCGCTGCGCGTGTTGCCGGTGATGTTGATCCGCTCGACGAAGACCTCCGGGCCTTCGTTGATGTCGAAGGTGATGTTCACCCGCCGGTTGGCGATGTCCTGGGTGGTCTGGGGATTGATGTCGGCGGACGCCCGCCCGATGGTCCCGTAGAGGGCCTGGATGGCGTTGAGGCTGTCGCGGACCTTGCCCCGGGAGAACACATCACCGGTCTTGAAGGGGATACGGCGCCGGACCTCCTCGACGGGCACCACGTTGTTCCCGGTGATGTCGACGCCCCCCACCTTGAATTGGGGGCCCTCGACGACCACGACCTTCACGACGACCCGGGCGGTCTCCTTGTCGATGATGGTCTCGGCGGACTCCACCCGCGCCTGGATGAAGCCGTGGTCGTTGTACAAGGACACGATGCGGTCGCGGTCGTCGTCGAGCTTCTGCCGCTCCACCGTGCCGCGGAGGATGTAGTACTGCCGCTCCTGGGTGGCCATGACCGCCTTGATCTGCTTGGGGGTCAGTCCCTTGGCGCCCTCGATGACGATCTCCTCGATCGTCATCTTCCGGCCCTCGGCGATGCGGAAGGTCACCGCCACGTCCCCGTCGGGCAGCTTGGTGGCGTCGGGGGTGACCTGGACCTCGAAGTACCCCTCCTCCTCGTAGTACTCCTTGATCTTCTCGGCGGCCCGGGTGACCTCGACGGGGTTGTAGACGGCGCCGAGCTTGAGATCGATCTTCTCGGTGAGCCCGGCGGCGTCGAGCTTCTTGTTTCCCGCGAACTGGATGTCGCGGACGAACGGCCGCTCCACCACCACGAACGTGACCTTCACGCCGCCCTCGAAGTCCTCGACCTTGAGCTGGACGTCGTCGAAGTAGCCCAGGGCGAACACCGCCCGGATGTCCTCGGCGAGCCGGGTGGGCGTGAACGGGCTGCCGATCTTGGTGCCGACGCGGCCCAGGATCACCGCTTCCTGGATGCGGCGATTCCCCTGGATGACGACGTCACGGACGATGATGGCGCGCTGTCCGCCCGGACCCGGCTCCTGCTGGGCCTGGGCGAGAGCGACGGGGGGAATCAGGAGGAGGACAAAAAAAATGGAGAGAAGGGCTCTCCCCAGAAGGGTCATCTGCCCGAGCGGCCCGACGTGTCGCGACCCCGCGTACCGCGGATCAGTGTTCGGCCAGCGCCAGCGGTGACTCGGGAACCTGCGCTTCCCGGAAGACGAAATTATCACCCTCCACGTCGAGCTCGAGCCGAGCGCCATCCGTGATCTGGCCCCGGACGATCGCCTCGGCGAGCGGATCCTCTACGTGCTTTTGAATCGTGCGCCGCAGCTGCCGGGCGCCGTAGGTGGCATCGTAGCCTTTCTCGACGAGGAGGTCCAGCGCCACGGGGGTCGGCTCGATGCTGATCCCCTTGTCTCCGAGCTGGGCGTTCACGCGGTTCAGCATGAGCCGCACGATGCCCGTGATGTCCTCGCGGGACAGACCGTGGAAGACGATGGTGTCGTCGATCCGGTTCAGGAACTCGGGCCGGAAGGCGCGCTTGAGCTCCTCCATGACCCGGCCCTTCATCTTCTCGTGGGACGAGTCGTCGCCCTCGGGCAGGAAGCCGGGGGACGTCCGCTTGCCGATGAAGCTGGTCCCGAGGTTCGAAGTCATGATCAGGATGGTGTTCTTGAAGTCGACCACGTGGCCGACCGAGTCCGACAGGCGCCCGTCGTCAAGCACCTGGAGGAGCATGTTGAACACGTCTGGGTGCGCCTTCTCGATCTCGTCGAAGAGCACCACCGAGTAGGGCCGGCGGCGCACCTTCTCGGTGAGGAAGCCGCCCTCCTCGTAGCCCACGTAGCCGGGAGGGGCGCCGAGGAGCCGGGACACGGAGAACTTCTCCATGTACTCGGACATGTCCACACGGATGAGGGCGTTCTCGTCGCCGAAGAGGTACTCGGCGAGGGCTCGGGCCAGCTCGGTCTTGCCCACGCCGGTGGGGCCCAGGAAGATGAACGAGCCCACGGGCCGCTTGCTGTCCTTGAGGCCCGCCCGGGAGCGCCGGATGGCGCGGGAGACGGCGGCGACGGCGTCGCGCTGACCGACGATGCGCGCGTGGAGCGCCTCCTCCATGCGGGCCAGCTTGGCCGACTCCTTCTCCTCGAGCTTGGAGAGCGGGATGCCCGTCCAGCGGGACACGATGTACTCGATGTCCTCCTCGCCGACGGTCTGCGGGCCCTTGCCCTTCCGCTTGTCCCACTCGCGCTTGAGCTCCTCGTCGCGGCCGCGCAGAAGCTTTTCCTTCTCCCGAAGGGACGCGGCCTTCTCGAACTCCTGGGCCTCGAGGTACATATCCTTCTCGCGGACGACCCGCTCGACCTCCTTGCCCAGCTCCTTGATCTCGGGAGGCGGCATGAGGGCCATGAGGCGGGTACGCGAGGAGGCCTCGTCGATGACGTCGATGGCCTTGTCGGGGAGCTGCCGGTCCGTGATGTACCGGTCGGCGAGCTTCACGGCGGCGTCGATCGCCTGGTCCGTGATCTTCACCCGGTGATGGGCCTCGTACTTGTGGCGCAGGCCCTTGATGATCTCCACCGACTCGGGGACGGAGGGCGCGCGGACGATGACCGGCTGGAACCGGCGCTCGAGGGCGCCGTCCTTCTCGATGTACTTCCGGTACTCGTCGAGGGTGGTCGCGCCGATCGTCTGGATCTCGCCCCGCGAGAGCGCCGGCTTCAGCATGTTGGAGGCGTCGATGGCGCCTTCTGCTGCCCCCGCCCCGATCAGGGTGTGCAGCTCGTCGAGGAAGAGGACCACGTTCTCCGACTGCCGGATCTCCTTCATCACCGCCTTGAGCCGCTCCTCGAATTGGCCGCGGTACTTGGTGCCGGCGACGAGGGCGCCTAGATCGAGCTGGAGAAGACGCTTCTGGGCGAGAACGTCGGGCACCTCGTGCCCCACGATCCGCTGCGCGAGCCCCTCCACGATGGCGGTCTTGCCCACGCCGGGCTCGCCGATGAGGACGGGATTGTTCTTGGTCCGCCGGGCGAGGATCTGGATCACGCGCTCGATCTCGGTCTCGCGCCCGATCACCGGGTCGAGCTTCGACTCCCGCGCGAGCTGGGTGAGGTCGCGCGCGAACTCGTCGAGCACCGGGGTCTGCGAGCGCTTCTTCGGGCGCGGGTAGTACTGGTCGCCCAGTAGCGATAGGGTCTCCTGGCGGACCTCGTCCAGGCGCGCACCGAGCGACTCCAGGATCTTCGCGGCGATCGACTGCCCTTCCTTCATGAGGCCGAGGAGGAGGTGCTCGGTGCCGATGTAGTTGTGACCGAGCTGGCGGGCTTCCTCGATGCTGAGCTCGAGGACGCGCTTGGCCTGGGGCGTGAACGGCACCTCTCCGAAGGTCAGGGTCTTGGGGAAGCCGGCGAGGGCGCGCTCGACCTCGGCCTTGACGGTCTCGAGTCTCAGGCCCAGCCGCTGCAGGACCGCGGTGGCGATGCCCTCACCATCCCGGATCAAGCCGAGGAGGATGTGCTCGGTGCCCACGAAATCGTGGCGGAAGCGGCCCGCCTCTTCCCGCGCCAAAATGATGACCCGCCGCGCCCGCTCCGTGAATCGTTCGAACACTTGGATTTCTCTCCCGGGTTAGGTGTGGTCTCGTGCGCCCTAAACCTGCTCAAAGTATATAGCTTGCCCAGAGTGCCGCCTAGCCTTTTCTTGCTTTTCGGGCCTATCTGCCCGGAAGTGTTCGCCCATCCGGCCTCGCTCGCCCTCGGAGGCTTCGCCGGGCCCTCCCCGGCCCCCCTCCCGCGCCCTCACGGCCAGGGCAGTGCCCGGCCCTCGACCAGCTGATAGCCCCGATCCGCCCGCCGGGCCAGCTCGTGATTGTGGGTGGCAATGACGAAGGAGAGCCCCCGCTCCGCCTGCAGCCGCAGGAACAGCTCCCAGATCACCTCGCTCGTCTTGGGGTCGAGGTTCCCGGTGGGCTCGTCCGCGAGCACCACGCGCGGCGTGCCGACGAGCGCGCGCGCGATGGCGACCCGCTGCAGCTCGCCGCCCGAGAGCTCGCCCGGTCGATGCCCCGTGCGGTCGGCGAGGCCGACCTCCGCGAGGGCGTCGCGCGCGCGCAGGCGCGCGGCCGGCGCCGGCACGCGCTGCAGCAGAGCCGGGATCATCGCGTT
>DASYQB010000347.1:0-16867 GCA_036005985.1 Candidatus Methylomirabilota bacterium
GCCACCGGTGGTCGGGGCGAGGCCTACCTCGCGGTCGGCCGGTATGACCAGGCCCTGCCTCTGGCCCGGCAGTACCTCGAGCAGCGTCGCGGCCTCAAGGCCCGGGGCTTCGAGGGCTGGGCCCTCAAGCTCCTGGGTGACACGCTATGCCGCCAGACTCCTCCCGTGGACACGGAAGCCGAGGCCTGCTATCGGGAAGCGCTGGAGATCGCCGTCGCCCTCGAGATGCGGCCGCTCAGCGCGCTCTGTCATCTCGGGCTCGGTCTGCTCCACCGGCGCCGTGGCCACCCGGAGATCGGGAGCGACGAGCTCGGCCGGGCGGCTGAGCTTCTGCGCGCCATGGGAATGACGCACTGGCTCGATCAGGTGGCCGGCGACGGCCAGACCTCTCGCTGAGAGCCCCGCTCAAGAAAGGAGGCTGGTCAAAGGTGCGGCACGGGCATCCAGGCCCGGCCAATCAATCTGCGCTGGCATAATGGACCGACGGAAGACCTCCAACCGAGCGCCGCCCAGCGGCGGGAGCAAGTCCTATGGGCAATGAACTGGGAGCGGCAACAGCGCTGTTGTTCCACGCAGCCATGACGGAGACCAAGTCGGCGACGGTGACGCCGACGGGCGGACTGTCCCTGCAGGGTCTCTGGTGCTACGAGTTCAAGACGAAGAAGAAAGCCAAGCCCACGGTCGTCAAGGCGGCGCGGAAGGCCTACCTCGACGCGGTGAAGGCCAACGGCTTCAAGGTGGGCGTCAAGATTCGCGCGAACCAGCAGTTGGTGACCTTCCGCTTTGCGGGGAAGACCGGCGGTGACGTCGTGCTCGCTCCTGCCGCCAACGTGAAAAGCGAGCTCGACCAGGCTTTCGGCACCGATCCGTCGGAGCAATGGGTAGGCCTGGTGGCGGCGCCGGGTATAGAGAGGAAGGCAAGCTTCCCCCAGCTGCTTCACGTCTGCTACAAGTTCACTCTCGAGGTCACTCCGGTCCCGAAG
The DNA here is from genome assembly GCA_036005985.1 of Candidatus Methylomirabilota bacterium. GTDB lineage: Bacteria > Methylomirabilota > Methylomirabilia > Rokubacteriales > CSP1-6 > AR37. The sequence continues at coordinate 984 of DASYQB010000347.1, forward strand.
ATGCCCCAGCCAATCCCTGTGGTGGTGACCTATGGCGATCAGAACTCGAAGTTCGCCCTCCACTACATCCTGAGCGTCGTCGTCCTGTCGAACAAGGAAAAGAGCGGCAAGAAGGGCATGGAGACGTCCATCAGCGCCATCTTCTGATCCGTTCATTCTGGGTGATGGGCGGGAGCCACCTTCGGGCTCCCGCCGGATACTCATTCCAACGCGTGAAACGACTACTCGCAGTCGATCTTCGACACCACTTCGTGGGCGAGGCGATGCGGGCCCACCCCCGAGCTCACCACCGCCTTGAGGAGCAGGCCGTTGTCGGCCTCGGTCTGGGAGAGCGCCGGAATGGCCCACTTGACTCCTGCCCCGGCCGGAGGGTTGTCCTGGTCGGCCGGGGAGTCTGGGAAGCTGAGAACGCCGGGGGCGAGGCCGCCGATCACGAGCGACTGGGGGGCGCCTCCCTTGTCCACCACCGGCATCCAGACGAGCGGATCCGCGGCGGCCTTGGCATAGAAGAAATCCACCTGGACGTTCGCCGCGGCCTGGTCACCCACGCTGCGGACGCGGCAGTAGACGGTGTTCTCGACGGCGGGCGAAGGGCTACTCGTGCCCAGGATAGTCACCTTGGCCGTCCAGCGCGATGGCTGGCCGCCATTGTTGATGAACAGATCCAGTGATTCCTCTAGAGGCGCGTCGCCATAGAGGCCTCCCAGATGCAACTGGGAGCCGATCCAGTCTTGGGCTGCTCTCACCGACGTCACGTCGGGTCCATACGAGGTATTGTCGGGCTGGAGTCCGACCGCGTAGAAGGCCAAGGCCGTCGTCTGCTGCTCGACCGAGCCTTCGCCATACAGCTCGCCCGCGCTGTTGACGCATATGTCGCGGAAGGCGGGGAACATCTTCTCGTCTATCGCGGGATCTCCGGTCCGGGAAACCTTGGCGTCGAAATACTTGGTCAACGCCCGGTACCAGATGCGGGCCGCCTTGTAGACACGCTTGCCACCGATGACTTCCTGCCCCAGTCCCTGCACGGGAATGAGCACGGGAGCGCGCCCCCCGCGCTCGTGTATCCCTCCCGGTCCCATGAGATAGGCGCAGTGGGCCAGGATCGTCCCGAGATCGTACTGGTCGTGGAACAGGGGTCGATCGTCGAAGTGATCGAGATGGTTGTTGCCGGTACTGCAGGGAAAGAGGCCCGGCTGATTTCCCCACGACTTGGGATCCCTCGGATACGCGGCATTGCGAATGACGAGGCCGGCCCGGGAAATCTCCGGCCCCCACGCCCAGGTATCCGAGTAGAGGCAGCCGAAGACATCGGAGAGGCCTTCGTGTACGGCCGCGCTCCACCCCTGGTAGCCGAGACCGGGCTGGTTGTTGCTGTCCTTGACGGAAAAGGCGGTGATGGCGTGCTGGTATTCGTGAGCCACGATCTGGGGTGAGCCGGCCATGTAGTCGAACGCCCGATCCCCCGGATTCTGAGCATCACAGGTGAGCTGCGGATCGGCGTCCCAGAACATCATAAACGGCGTCCACTGGCGATTCGCGTCGATGTAGGCGTCGAACTTGGCGTTGACAAGCGTACAGGGATTCACGTGGGTGGCGATCCTCACCGGCTGGTTGGCGGGCACGGAGCCCGGATAACAGCCGTCGTCCCATCCTTGGCGCCCGCCCGAGAGCGTGTCGTACCATTCGAAGACCTCGCCGCAGAAGAAGTGGGCGTCCACGCCGGGCTGCTGGGAGGCGACCCGCGAGGGGGGAGGCGCGGTGGGATTCCCCGCGGCGGTGGTGGTGATCTTCGCCACGGACAGCGCATCCGCGACGATGGCCTTGCCGATCTCCGTCGTGCTCGTCCATTGCGACTTGCCCTTGAGATCGTAGGTGACGATGTCCCGCGTGTGGGTCGTATCGCGGAGCAGGAACTGGTTACCCTTGCCCACGTGGGTCACGTTCACGTCGCGCACCCTGCCCGCCCCCACCCCGAAGGCGGGAGCGGTAGCATGCATGGCCGTGGGAGAGGACGTGAACGGCTCGCCCGTCATCGCGTCCACGAACACCTGGGCCAGCTGAAGCCCGTCTTCCCCCGCCCGGTGAGTGATGGCGGGCTGATAGGCGTACGTCATCCACGCGAGAAGGAATTGGCCCTTCCAGGGATACACCACGAGGCGGGCCGGCTGCATCAACGGGAACGAGCGGGCGTTCTGCTTGCGGAGGCTTCGCTCCAGCTTGGCGAAGCCCGGAGCGCGCCGCGCCCGCGTGGCGAGCGATCGCTGCAGCGCCGCCGCGGTGATGCGCGGCTTGGTGGGAGGTGGCACCGTTCGCCAGCAGGACGATTGGATCTCGATCAAGGTGCCGTCGGGATTCACGTGGCCGACGACCTTCGCTCCGTAGACGTCGAACACGGTTCCGCCCGGCACGCCCTTGACGATCTGTTGCAGCTCGACCTTGGTCCACCCCTGATTGTCACGGAGAGCGGTCAGCGGCTTGAGCCAATCCAGGAGGGGGGTGGGGCCGAAGGCATCTCCATAGGTGTCGAGGAAACCGTGAACCGTCGACTCGGGGGACGCGTCCGTGGCCGGCGGCCTCAGTGCTCCTCGCACCGACGTGACCACGCCGCGCGTGGTGTCGGTACGGATGATGACGCCACGATCGATGGACCGGAGGGGATCGAGAACGCGCGTGTAGTCCTCGTTCACTTCAAGCATGGAAGCCTCCTTATCCTCCGGGCGGAGGGCCCGTTGTCCGACTTCCTCAGGAGGGCACGGGATGCGCTTGCGTGACTCCCGACCTGCACACCGCTGAACACTAAGCACCACGGTGACCCAAGTCAACACGCGTCTGCCCTTATTGCGCCCTTTGCGTGCGAGGTTCCCCCCCGACGGTGGTCCGCCCTCCCGGTGCTATACTGCCGCCGCATGGCCGGCCTCGAATCCGACGTGCTGCCGATCTCGCCCGATCCGGCGGCGGCTCCTCCACGGCCCTACTTCCATCCCTGGGCGACCTGGCTGTCCACCGTGCTCGTCGCTCTCCTCGTGGGATACGTGTTCGCCCTCACCCCGAGCGATCCCCTCGATCATCTGCGCTGGCCCGAAGATTCGCTGGAGCGTCTCGCCGGGCGCGACATGGAGATGCGCGCGGCCATGGCGCGGGCTCCCCGGTGGGAGCGCCAGCTCTACGCCTTCCTCTCGGGGGGCGAGGAGAGCGTGGACGACTGGGTGCGCTGGCACGAAGAGCTGGCCCAGGTCTCCAACTCGCCCGACGTGGAGCTGGATCGGCTCATCCTTCTCGGAGAGGTGGGGCGAACGGCCGCGGTGCGAGAAGGGGTGGACGAATGGGAGCCCGACAACGAGGCGGCGACGCGACGCCGGGAGTGGATCACCGCCGCCTATCTCGAGCCCTCGCTTCCCCGCGCCACGGGCCGCGCGCTGATCACCGAGGCACGTGATGAGCTCCCCGTCGGATGGTTTGCCGACGCGCTGGCCGCCCGCATCGCCCTTCGCTCCGCCAACACGGTGGCGCGCGAGCAGGCGGAGTCCGCCATTCTCGCCCGCGGCACGGCCATCTTGAAACGCTGGCGCTGGCTCCAGGCGGTGGGTGTGCTCTTCGCGGTGGCGGGTCTGGCCAGCCTGGCCGTGATGCTGCGCACCCATGCCATTCCGCGGATCTCCCACGGGCGGACGCTCCGCGACCTCCCGCTGGGGGACGGCTATGCGTTGTTCATCCGCGGGGCACTGGGCTTCCTCGCGCTGGGCATGGGGCTGGGACTGATCATTTCCGACGAGAGCGCCCTCGACGGCGTCGCGGGGCCGGCCACCGTCGCCCCCATTCTCCTGTGCTCGTTCCTGTACCTGCGCGCCAAGGGCCAGACATTCACCGACGCCTTCGGGCTCGCTCCCGTCCGCGAGCGCTGGGCCACCATCGCCTGGGTGACGATAGCCTTGATCGGCCTCCAGCTCACCGGGGAAACGCTGATCGGCGCCGCCCTCGACGCGCTCCATCTGAGCTCCCACTGGGCCGATGGCCTGCAGGAGAATCTCATCTGGGGCTCGTGGGGGCTCGTGGCGCGCGAGACGGTGGACAGCGCGATCTGGGCCCCCCTCGGCGAGGAGGTGGCGTTTCGCGGCGTACTGTACGCGGCGCTCCGCTCGCGCTTCGGAGTGATGCCGGCGGCCGCGCTGTCCGCCGCCGTCTTCGCGCTCGCCCACGGCTACGGCGTGCTGGGCTTCGTGGCGGTGTTCTGGAGCGGCGCGCTGTGGGCGCTTTCCTACGAGAAGACGGGCAGTCTGTGGCCCAGCATCATCGCCCATTGTCTGGGCAACCTGATGGCCACGGCGGGAGTGATCGCGCTGCTGAGACTCTAGGCCTGGATCGAGCGCAGGAGGGCGGCGATGCCCGCCTCGCCCACCAGCGTATCCTGCTCGCCGTTACCGCCGCTGACCCCGATCGCTCCCACCACCTGTCCGTCCACCTCGATGGGGAATCCGCCCACGAAGATGGCGAAGCGTCCCGGATGCATGGCATGAATGCCAAAGGCTTCGTTGCCCGGCAGGGCGGGACCGCCGGGGGGAGCATTGAACTTGTGAGTCGCCCGCCGGTGACCCGCCGCAGTGAAGGCCTTGGCCATGGCGATCTCGACGCCGGTGAGCCGGGCACCCGTCATCCGGTGGAGAGCGATGGGGTGGCCCCCGTCGTCGCACACGCAGATGGTTTCCAGCGCGCCGATCTCCTTGGCCTTGGCTTCGGCGGCCTCGAGCATGACGCGCGCGTCTTCCAGCGTGAGCCGCTTGACGGTGATCATCCTGCCCGTCCCTCCCCCCTCGCGTTCACGGCACGTCGATCCAGATCTCGTCGCCCTCGATACGCACGGGGTAGGTGGTGACGGCGGAGCCGCGGGCGGGCAGGAGGCACTGACCGGTCCGCACGTCGTACATCCAGCCATGCCAGGGACAGGTCAGCCTGGCCCCGGCCAGCTTTCCTTCACTGAGAGGGCCGCCGCGGTGCGAGCACGCGTCGGCACAGGCATACACCTGATCTCCGACGCGGGCCAGGGCCAGCCGCGTTCCGTTCACCTCGGCGAGCACGCAGCGGCCCGTGGGGACCTCCGCGAGGGAGGCCGCGCGGACCTCCATGCTCGGTCAGCCCGCGGCGGCCCCGCTCCTCACAGGTCTTCCTTCAGCACGTAGGCGCGGTAGAGGCCGGTCATGTACTGCCAGCGCATCTCCGTGGCCTGCCGCACCTGGTCCACGGCCTCTCCCTGCTTCTCCGGGGTGGTGCTGTGCCGCTCCACGATCTGGTAGCCCCGCTCGCCGTGAACTTCGTCGGCCTCGATGTGGATGGCGAAGAACTCGACTTCGTGATCGCTGAAGCCATAGAGCGTCTTGAGGGGCGGGAGGTTGCGCTGGTAGATGCCGGGCACCTGCGACTCGAGACCCACGAGCAGTCCGGCCGCCGCGACATGGAAGGGCCGCTGCGAGGTCTCGTAGCACCACGCGGTCAACCCGCGGGTGGTGGGCAGCTGCTGCTTCGTCTCCACTTCCTTCCGGCTCACTCCACACGCCTCGGCGAAGCGGATGAGCAGGTCGACGTGCTTCACCCCCGACTCCTCCTCGACGATGTTCTCGAGGAGGAAATCCCGGGCGTCCGCGTCGGGGCACTCCGCGTACACCGCGGCGCACCACCGCGCGAACTGCGAGACGTACTGGTAGTGCTGGGCGGCCCAGGCGCCGAGCTGCTCGCGGCTCAGCTCGCCCTTCACCCACTTCTCGGTGAAGGGATTCATGCGGCTGTGCTTGGCCTGGACGGCGGCCTCCAGGCGCTGGCGGAAGGGGCTCTTGGCGTCGCTCATGGCGGCTTTCTCCTACTTGGGCTGTGGGGTCAAGCGCTCTCGGCCGTGAAGTCTGGTGCGGTATCGCCCAGCCTCAATGACATGTCGCGCTCCTTCGTGGTGGGGGTTGGGAGGCCTCTTAGTGTAGGCAAACGACCCGGCGGCGTCCAGCCCCTTCCCGGAGGTGCCCGCCGCCCTGATCACGCCAGTTCTTCCTTCAGGAAGCGATCGATGAGCCGCCGCGCCCGCTCCGGCGCGGCGTAGGTCTGGGCGCGAATGAAGGCGCGGCCGCTCGACGCGAGATAGAAGCGCTCGTACTGCTCGCCCCGGCTGGCCAGCGCGCTCCCCGTGAAATCCCACGCGAGCCGGAAGATGCGCGCGCGCCGCTCGGCGGTGGTGCCCTTGGCGCCGTGCAGGAAACGGTCGATGAGGGGACGGAGGGCCGGGTCGGCGAGCTGGGCCGAGGTGGGCGCGGCGAGCAGATTGTGCGAGCCGAGGAGGCGGATGATCTCGTTCACCCGCGGGAACCAGAGGGGAAGCAGTCCACGGAGAGCCCGGAAGGGCCGGCCGTCGGGAAACCACACGCCGTGGCCCCAGTCGGAAGCGTCCTGCTCGGCGGAGTGGACGCCCGCCCGCGTCATCTCCGCATAGCTCCAGATCTCCCCGAGCATCTCCGCGCCCGTCCCCGACGCGGCGTTGATCGCCTCCGCCATCTGGGTGGCGAGGCCCCACGCGAACTCCAGCTTGGTCTGGGCCCGGATGGAGGTCTGCTGCATGATGTTGGGCATCCAGCCCGTGGTCATCACGCTGTTGTAGACGGCAGTGTTGGCGTCGATGAACAGCCGCTCCCGCGGCACCTCCACGTCGTCGAAGATCACGACAGCGTCCTGCTCGTCGAAGCGGCTGGACAGTGGATGGTCGAAGACGTTGCCGGCCACGCTGTAGCTGTCCCGGCACACGAAGGTGAGGCCGGGGGTGGCCATGGGAATGGAGAAGGCGAGGGCATAGGCGTCGGTGCCCGGCATCAGGGGAGCGCCAGGGTATACAAACAGCTCGTCGGAAAAGGGGGCGAGGGTGGCGAGGACGCGCGCGCCACGGACCACGATGCCGTGGGCGGTGTCGGCGACCTTGTGGAGGGCGACCTCGTCGCCCGGAGCCGGCACGTCGCCGCGTGCCTTGTCGATGGTGGGCTGCACGATGGTGTGGGTGAGCGAGAGATCACGCCGCGCCGCTTCCTTCTGGAAGGCCACGAGGTTCTCCGCCCCGCGATCGTTGCCGTAGGCTCCCCATTCGTCGGGGCGGCCCGCGAAGCCGGCGAGGGTCACGTTGAGATAGTCGGGGGTGCGACCCATGATGCCCACGCTGAACTCGGCGAGGCGCTCGAGACAGGCGTGGCGGCGCTCGAGATCGGCGCGGGAGCGCGGAATGACGTGGCTGACATTGATCGGCTCGCCCGTCTCGGGATCCGGCATGAGGCAGACCGCGGCCGCCTCGTGCTGCAGGTCGAACAGCCCGGCCATGGAGCGTGCGGCTCCCGCGAAGGCCGGATGCCCCGCAATGTCGCGTACACGCTCGGCGCCCACCCATACGTGGCGGTCGTCCTTCAGTCCCTGCAGGAATTCGCTGCCCGTGCGCGCCGGCATAGAGGCGAATCTCAGGCCGCAGCCACCGAGGCCGCGCGCTCGGCGAGGCGCTGCTCGATCTCCCGCACCTCGGCATGCCCTCCGTAGCCTTCGACCTCGCCGAGGGTCCCCGTGACCCTCCGCACGATCCGCCGCCCCTCCGTCATCCGCCAGCCCAGCGCGGCCAGCGTCTTCTCGCACTGGATGGTGTGCTCGATCATATGCGCGGCGAAGCGGTGCAGGCGAAAGCGGACATCCACGTCGTACTGCATCCACTGCGTCGGCCGGATCATGGCGGCGGGGGACAGGTTGCCGAGCCGCCGATCCGTCTCCCCTCTTCTCTCACGCACGCGGCCGAGGATGGCCTCGATGTCGCCGCTCACGTCGATCTGCGCGGGGGTGGGCATCTGGTCGTCGGCCACCCGCATGGGATCGGAGTCGGCGCGCTCCGTCGCGTAGCGGGTCTGCACCGCGTATCGCCCCTCGATGATCATGATGTGGCGGAGCGTCTCCCGTATCGACCACTCCTCTTCCCGCGGCGACCGGTCGAGGACGTCTCCGGGCAGGTCGATGAGGAGGCCGCGCAGGTCACCGAAGGCGCGCTGGGCGAGGGCGAGGATACGACGCGACTCGGGATGCGGGAGCGCGGAGAGGCGGACGAGGATCTCCTGGGCGTCTTCGAGGGTGCGGTAGAGCGCGTAGCGGACGTCGGATGGCTTGTCGCGAAAACGCCAGGGCTGCGACAGCTCCTGCTCGTCGAGCGTGGCGAATCGCGCGAGGGCCGCGTCGACCTCGGTACGGCCCGTCATGCTAGAGGACCGAGCGCACGAGGCCGCCATCGACGAGGATGGTCGTCCCCGTGATGTAAGACGCCTTGCCGGAGGCGAGAAAGGCCACGAGATACGCCATGTCTCGCGGATCCCCGATGCGGCCCACCGCGGTTTCCGTAGCCCGCTGGGCCAGCGCCTCTTCCACCGGGATGCCCAGCTCCTTGGCGCGGGCCGTCACGTTCGAGAGCATGCGCTCGGTCAGGATCGAGCCGGGGCACACGTTGTTCACGAGGATGCCGTCCCGGCCCACCTCGTCGGCGAGGCTCTTGGCGAAGGCCACCACGCCCATGCGGGTGGCCCCGGACAGGGCGAGATTGGCAATGGGCTGATACACCGTGCTCGCGAGGACATTGATGATGCGGCCGCCGCCCTGACGCTTCATGTGGGGCACCGCCTCGCGCGACATGCGCGCGAAGAACACCAGGGACCGCTGCACGGCGGTGGCCCACTGCTCCTCGGTGGCGGTGAGGGCCCGGGCCAGCGGAGGTCCGCCTGAATTGTTGATGAGGATGTCGAGACGGCCGAACCGCTCGAAGGTGGCGGCGATCAGGTCTCGCGCGGTCTCCGGCTTGTCGAGATCGCCGGCGAGCGAGAGGACGTCCGCGCCCGTGGTGTCCCGAATCGACTGAGCGGCGCGCTCGAGATCGGCCTTGCTCCGGCTGCACACGGCGATCTTCGCCCCTTCCTCGGCCAGCACGTCGGCACAGGCCCGTCCCAGGCCCTTGCTTCCTCCACCGACAATGGCCACCTTGTCCTTGAGCTCGAGGTCCATGGATCGTCCGCGTCTCCTCTCTGGGCGGGGTCCGGCAAACGGGGACGATACTGTCCGGGGAGCGGCGCGCTGTCAAGGCGGTACGGCCTCGACGAGCAGCCTTTCCGGATCTAGTAAAGGTGGCAGGCGACCTGGCGCACTCCGGAGACCTTCAGCTTCGGCTCCTCCTGCGAGCAGGTGGGCATCACCTTCGGACAGCGCGGGTGGAAGCGGCACCCGGCGGGCGGATTAAGCGGGCTGGGCACCTCTCCGAACAAGGGGACGTCGTCCCGGCGATCGTCGGGATGCGCGGGCAGCGCGGCCGCGAAGAGGGCCTGGGTATACGGATGCTGCGGGGCCATGGCCACCTGCGCCGCCTCGCCGATCTCCACGATGCGCCCGAGATACATGACGGCGATGACGTGGCTCATGTGGGCCACCGCGGCCAGGTCGTGGGCGATGAAGAGATAGCTGAGGCCGAGCTCCCGCTGGAGATCGCGGAGCAGGTTGAGGATCTGCGCGCGGATGGAGACGTCGAGGGCGGATACCGGCTCGTCGAGGACGACGAGGCGCGGGGAGATGGCCAGCGCGCGCGCGATGGCGATGCGCTGGCGCTGGCCGCCCGAGAACTCGTGGGGAAACAGTTCACGCGAGCGGGCGGGCAGCCCGACCACGTCGAGGAGCTTGGCCACCCGCGCGGCCACCGCGGGGCCATCGAGGCGCTCGTGGGTGACGAGGGGCTCGGCGATGATGGCATCGACCCGCATGCGCGGATTCAGCGAGGCGAAGGGATCCTGGAAGACGGCCTGGACGCTCTTGCGGTAGAAGTGCAGGCCCTCGCCCTCCAGCCCCGCCACGTCCTGGTCCTGGAAGAGGATCTGGCCCGCCGTCGGCTTCTCGAGCCGGAGCACGAGCTTGGCCGTGGTGGTCTTGCCGCAGCCGCTCTCGCCGACTACCCCCAGCGTGCGCCCGGGCTCGATCGTGAAGGCGATGTCGTCCACCGCCCGCACCACGCCCCCGCCCCGGCCGAGGAGACCGCGGCCAACTGGGAAGTGCTTGGTGAGGCCGCGTGCCTCGAGGAGGGGCGTCATCCTTTGAGGGCGCCCGCGAGAGCGGGGGCGGCGACCCAGCAGCGTGTGCGGTGCTGCGCGGCCACCTGGCTTTCCGGCGGGGCTTCGGCGCGGCACCGGTCCACCACGAAGGGGCAGCGCGGGTGAAAGGCACAACCGGGCGGCAGGGCGGACGGATCAGGCGGCTGGCCCTCGATGGCGGTGAGCCGCTCGGCGGCGTCGCCGAACTTCGGAATCGATTCGATGAGGGCCCGCGTATACGGATGCGCGGGGTGGTTGAAGATGCTCCGCACCGGGCCCGCCTCGACGAGGCGGCCAGCATACATCACCGCGACCTGGTCGCACATGCGCGCCACGATGCCGAGGTTGTGCGTGATGAAGATGAGGGCCAGCCCGTGCTCGCGCTGGATCTCTCCGAGCAGCTTGAGATACTGCGCCTGGATGGTCACGTCCAGGCTGGTCGTCGGCTCGTCGGCGATGAGCAGCTTGGGCCCGCAGGAGATGGCGATAGCCCCCACCACGCGCTGGCGCATACCTCCGGACAGCTCGTGCGGATACTCCCGAACCCGCCGCTCCGGCGCGGCGATGTTCACGGACGTGAGAAGGTCCCGCGCCTTCGCCCACGCCGCCCGCCTCGGAGTCGCCTCATGGGCGCGCAGCGTCTCCGCGATCTGATCACCCACCGTGAAGAGCGGATTGAGAGACGCCATGGGATCCTGGAGGATCATGGCCATGCGCTTGCCGCGGAGCGCGCGCATCTGCCTCTCGGACTTCGAGAGGAGCTCTTCTCCCTCGAACCGTATGGAGCCCGCGGCGATGCGCGCCGCGGGGGGGAGCAGGCGCATCAACGTGAGGGCCAGGGTGGTCTTGCCCGAGCCGGATTCCCCCACGATGCCGAGGGTCTTTCCCGCCTCGAGGCTGAACGACACGTCGTCCACCGCGCGCGTCACCCGGGTGCCGCGCGCACCCACGTACTGGGTGGACAGCCCCGACACCTCGAGGAGGCCGCTCACAACTGGCGAAGTTGCGGGTCGAACTTGACGCGAAGCCAGTCGCCCAGGAGATTGGCGGAAAGCACCATGAGCATGATGCAGATGCCCGGGAGCACGGTGAGCCACCAGTAGCCGGCCATGAGCCCTTTCTTGCCGTCGGCGAGCATCAGCCCCCACGCCGGCTTGGGCGGGGGCACCCCGACCCCGAGAAAGGACAGGGCGGCCTCGGTCACGATGACCACCCCCAGCATGAGGGTGCCGAGGACGATGGCGGAGTTCAGGACGTTGGGCAGGATGTGGCGGCGCATGATCGTCTTCTTCGAGCACCCTGCCACGATGGCCAGACGCACGAAGTCACGCTCGCGGAGCGAGAGCACCTCGCTGCGAATGACGCGCGCGTAGCGCGTCCAGTACACCGCCCCCAGGATGATGACGATGTTCATCTCGCTCGGCCCCACCACCGCGGCGAGGAAGATGGCGAAGGTGAGGGCGGGCAGGGCGAGCCACGTGTCGGTCACCCGCATGATGACCTGGTCGACCCAGCCCCCGAGATAGCCGGAGAGAATGCCGAGCGTCGTTCCAAGGATGCCGGCCACGATGACGGCGGTGAAGCCGACGACCATGGACACGCGCGCGCCGAAGATGAGGCGAGAGAGCACGTCACGGCCCACGTGGTCGGTGCCGAGGAGATGGGCCTCGCTGCCCCCGGTCTGCCACGCGGGGGGACGGAAGCGATCGCCGAGCACGCCGATCTCGGGATTGTAGGGGGCGATGACGTTGGCGAAGATGGCCACCAGCGCGATGACGCCGAGGATGGCCGTGGGAATCCAGGGAAAGCCCTCGACGCGGAGCGAGGCAAGCCGCCACGGCAGGCTGACCGGGGCCGCTGGAGTACCCGCTTGGCTGGCATTCATGGCGCGTTACCTCTCATAGCGGATGCGTGGGTCGATGACGGCGTAGAGAATGTCCACGAAGAAGTTGACCACCACGATCATCGCGCCCCCGATCAGCACGGTCGCCTGCACCACGGGGAAGTCGCGGAAGGCGATGCCCTCGTACAGGAGGCGGCCTACCCCCGGCCACGCGAAGACCGTCTCCACCACCACCGCCACGTTGACCATGATGACCAGATTGATGCCGGCGAGGGTCAACACGGGGATGAGAGCGTTCTTGAAGGCGTGCTTGGCGATGACCAGCGCCTCGGGAAGTCCCTTGAGTCGGGCGAGCTTCACGTATTCGGAGCCCAGCACCTCGAGCATGGACGAGCGGGTGAGGCGCATGTGGGCGGCCGCGAAGTACCAGCCGAGGGCGAAGGCGGGCATGATCACGTGCAGCGCGGTGCCCGAGCCGGAGGAGGGCAGCCATCCGAGGTAGACAGAGAAGAACAGGATCATGACCAGCCCGACCCAGAACGAGGGCAGCGACAGCCCGAGGAGGGAGAAGATCTTCCCCGCGCTGTCCCACCACTGGTTCACGCGCACCGCGGCGAGAATGCCGCTGGGAATTCCCACGAGGAGGGAAAAGATCATGGCCGCGGCGGCGAGGAGGAGGGAGTAGGGCAGCCGCGAGAGATACAACTCGAGCACGGGCGTCCGGTAGTAGAAGGAATTACCGAGATTACCGTGGGCGAGGCTCCACATGAACTGGCCGTACTGCACCCAGAGGGGCCGGTCGAGGCCGAGCTGGGCGTGGATCGCTTCGAGATCCGCCTTGCTCGCTCCCGGCTCCACGAGGAGCACCGCGGGGTCCCCGGTGAGGCGGACGAAGAGGAAGATGGTGAGCGAGAGGAGGAGCAGAGAGACCACCGCGTAGGCCAGCCGCTTTATGATGAAGCGCTTCATGGCCGCGGCTTGAGCTTAAGATCTTCGTAGGGGGCGGAGTACGCGTGGTTCTTGATGAGCCCCAGCCCGCTCACCGCGGGCCGCGGCCCGACACCATTGAGGAAGGCGGGCTCGATCACCGGCCCGAACATCACGCGCTCGTGGATCATCTGCTGGATCTTGAACAGGAGCTGCTGCCTCACGCGCGGGTTCATCTCGTTCGCCTGCTCAGAGAAGAGCCCGTCGATGTCGGGGTAGGCCCCGTACGCGTAGCGGCCGCCGGTGACCGCGTTGACCTCGATGCGCGTGGGGGCATTGCCCGGCGCCCCGCTGCCGTTCTGGACGACGGGACGGAGCTTCTTCTCGCCCAGCTCCTGGTAGAAGGCTGCGCGCTCCAGCAGGCGGAGCTTGAGTCGGATGCCGACGGCCTGCAGATAGTTGACCACCGGCTCGCCGATGGCGGCACCGTAGACCGCCTCCGCGGAGAAGTCGCCCGCGTCGAAGCCGTTGGGGTAGCCGGCTTCGGCCAGGAGCTGCTTGGCGCGCATGGCGTCGTAGGCATATGGCGGCGGCGCCCAGAAGTACTCCATGCCCTGGGGCACGAAGCTGTGCGCGAGCTTGGAGTAGCCGAGGTAGGCGGCCTGATTGATGCTCTGGCGGTCGATGGCGAGGTTCGCCGCCAGCCTCACGCGGCGGTCGTGCCAGGGTGACTTGGGATCCCACTGCTCCGTGAACACGATCCAGATGGTGAACGGAAAGAACGTGGGGGTCAACGTCAAGCCCGGCGTGCGCTTGAGCTCTTCGGCCAGCGGCCCCGTGATGCTGTAGGCGATGTCCACCTCCCCACGCTTCAAGGCGGCGAGCCGAGTCGACTCGTCGGGAATCACGCGGAAGACGAGCGTCTTGACGTTCGGCGTCTTGCGCCAGTATCCGTCGAACGCCTCGAGCGTGAGCTCCACGCCCGGCTTGAACGAGACGAAGCGGTACGGTCCCGCCCCCACGGGCGCCTTCTTGAAGCCGTCCTCCCCTACCTTCTCCACGTACTTCTTTGGCACGATCCAGGCGGCGCCGGTGGCCGGCGTCGCATAGAAGGTCATGAAGTCCGGCCACGGACGCTTGAGGGTGAAGCGGACGCGGTGGGGGTCCAGCGCCTCTACGCGCGCCACCTTGGCCTTGAGGTCCGTGGCGGAGGCGCCCCGGTAGCGCTCGAAGGAGAACTTGACGTCCTCCGCCGTCATGACGTCGCCGTTGTGGAACTTGACGCCCTTGCGAAGGACGAACTCGTAGCTGAGCCCGTCCTTGGACGCGTTCCACGACTCGGCGAGGGAAGGCGTCATGGCATTGCCCGGCATGGGCTTCACGAGGGCGTCGTGGAGCGCGTAGAGCACCATGAAAGGCGTGATGATGCCCGGCGTCTCGGCCGGGTCGAACCAGGTCGGCGCCAGCGTGGTGTGAACGCCCCAGGTCAGCTGCCCAGTCGGTGCCGTGGCGCTCGGAGGCTGAGCCACCGCTGTCGCGGCCGTGGCAATCGCCACGGCGGCCACAAGGGCGACGACACATGCTCGGGAGCGGGTCATGATCTGTCCTCCGCTGCGCTGCGACAAGGACGAGGCGCGCTCGCGGGCCGCGAGGTTGCCCGATTATCCCCGAATCCCTCTTCCTGTCAATGGGTCAGGGGCGACCGCGCGTGATTGCGGCTCGCGATAGCGTGTGCTAGCGTCCGCGGCACATGGGCGACATCCTCGATCTGTCCGAGCGTTACTGGCGCGGAGAGATTCCGCCGCGCGAGATGTGGCGGCCCACCGGAAAGAGCGAGGAGCTCGCCGCGGGCGTGCACTTCTTTCATGCCTGGGCCAACGTCACAACTATTCGCACCGAGGCGGGACTCGTTCTCGTGGACACGGGAACGTATACCGCGCGCGCCAAGACGTTCGCCGCCGTGCGCGCCGTGGAGCCGGGTCCGCTCCACGCCGCCGTCTACACGCATGGTCACGTGGATCACGCGTGCGGCCTGCCCCCCTTTCTCGACGAGGCGCGGGCGAAGGGATGGCCCACGCCGTCGATCGTCGGGCACCGGAACATCGCGGGGCGCTTCGATCGGTACCGGCTCACCGCACCGTGGAACGGCCTCATCAACTCTCGGCAGTTCTCCACCCGCTCCGCCTGGCCCACGGAGTACGACTATCCGACGGTGGTCTACGACAGCACGCACGTCCTCGAGGCGGGGGGCACCCAGTTCGAGCTGAGCCACGCGCGCGGCGAGACCGACGACCATAGCTGGCTCTGGTGGGCTGCGCGCCGCACGCTCTTCACGGGCGACCTCTTCTTCTGGGTCGCGCCCAATGCCGGCAATCCCCAGAAGGTCCAGCGTTACGCCGCAGAGTGGGCGCGGGCGCTGCGCACCATGGCCGCCCGCGAGGCGGAGCTGCTCATACCCGGCCACGGCGTACCCATCCTGGGAGCGGCTCGCGTGCGCCAGGCGCTCGAGGACACCGCGGAATGGCTGGAGACTCTCGAGCGCGAGACGGTGACGCGCATGAATGCCGGGCTCGCCCTCGACCAGATCCTCGCCGAGGTGCGGCCGCCCGCCCATCTCGCCGATCGCCCCTACCTCCAGGCGGTGTACGACGAGCCGGAGTATGTCGTGCGCAACATCTGGCGGCTCTATGGCGGCTGGTGGGATGGCCAGCCCGCGCATCTCAAGCCCGCGCGCGAGGCGGAGATCGGCCTCGAGGTCGCCGCGCTGGCGGGCGGAGCGGACGCTCTCGCCGAGCGCGCCCTCGCTCTGGCGGAGCGCGGCCGCCACGCCCTTGCGTGTCACCTCGTGGACTGGGCGGCCGCCGCCGAGCCCGACAATGTTCGCGTGCATTCAGCGCGCGCGACGATCTACGAGGCGCGCGCCCGGGTTTCCGACGCTCTCATGACGCGTGGTATCTTCGATTCCACGGCCCGCGAATCCGCCGCCAAGGCCATCCGCAGCCCAG
>DASYQB010000348.1:0-1957 GCA_036005985.1 Candidatus Methylomirabilota bacterium
AAGCACGTGCGCACGGCCGTCTTCGATCAGTCGGGCAGCGCGGAGGCCCGGAGCTTCCTCGAAGCCATGGGGAACAGCCAGTATTTCGACGTGCTGTACTGGACGGGGAGCCATCGGGAGCTGACCCGGCTCATCGACGACGGCACGGCCAAGGTCGGGGTGATCATTCCCCCGGACTTCGGCCAGCGCTTGTCGCGCCAGGCTGCCGACGTCCAGGTCATCGTGGACGCCTCGGACCCGCTAGTCGCCACCTCCGCGGTGAACGCTGCCGCCGCTATCGGAGCCCAGCGCTCACTCCGGATGATCACGCGAATCCTCGAGGGCACCGCGATCGGGCGAGGAGGAGAGCCGCCCCTCGATGTTCGCGTGCGCGCGTGGTACAACCCGGATCTCGTCTCCGCCATCTTCATCGTGCCCGGCCTCATCGGGGCTCTCCTCATGCAGACCACCATCACGGCCATGGCGGTGTCCGTGGTTCGCGAGCGGGAGAAGGGCACGCTGGAGGCGCTGATCGTGAGCCCGATCCGCCGCTGGGAGCTTCTCCTCGGCAAGATCATTCCCAACCTGGTCGTCGCCTACGGGCAGATGACGATGACGCTGCTCGTCGCCCACTACGTCTTCGACGTGCCGGTGCGGGGCAGCCTGACCCTGCTCTACGTGCTTGCCGCCGCCTTCATGCTGGGCACCCTCGGCATCGGCATCTTCCTGTCCGCCGTCTCGCGCACCGTGCCCCAGGCGATGCAGCTCACCTTCCTCACCTTCCTGCCCTCGATCTATCTCTCCGGGCTGCTCTTCCCCATCGAAGGCATGCCCACGGCCGCCCAGTATCTGTCCGCCATCATTCCTCTCACGTACTTCCTGCGCATCGTGCGTGGCATCGTGCTCAAGGGGGTGGGATTCAGCTATCTCTGGCCCAGCCTCGTGCCCTTGCTCGTGTTCGGTATTGTCATCTTCTCCCTCGCCGTGTTGAAGTTCAGGAAGACCCTGGATTGAGGAGATCCGCCATGCGACGTCTCGGGCTCACGATGTGCCTGCTGGTGGCGGCCCTCGTCATCCCGGCTGCGGCCGCACCCCTCGCCCATCGCGAGGTGCTGCCCAACGGGATGGTGCTGCTCGTGGCCGAGCGCCCGACCATCCCCCTCGTGGTGGTGCGCGTCTACCTGCACGCGGGCTCCGTGTACGATCCGCCGGACGCGGGAGCGCTCGCCAACCTCACTGCCGACATGCTCACTCGGGGCACGGCCAGGCGCTCCGGCCCCGAGCTCGATCAGGCCATCGAGTTCGTGGGGGGCAGTCTCGAAGGTGAGGCGGGGCGGGACGGCGCCTCCCTCTCCCTGTCCGTGCTGAAGAAAGACTTGAAGCTGGGGCTGGATCTCCTCGCCGAGGTGCTCCTCACTCCGGCTTTTCCGGAACCCGAGCTCAAGCGGCGGAGCGAGGAGATCGCGGCGGCCATCGAGCGCTCCGAGCAGGATCCGGGCACGGTGGCGGCCCGCGAGATGGCGCTTCTGCTCTATCCGGGACATCCATACCGCCGGCCGGTGGCGGGCACCGTCGAGTCGGTGAAGAAGATAACGCGCGCGCAGATCGCCGGGTTCTACCGCGAGAACTATCGTCCCGACACCGCCGTGGTGGCGGTGGTGGGCGATGTCACGCGCGACGAGGTGCGGCGCGAGCTCCTGGCGCGGCTGGGCTCGTGGTCGTCGGCGGCCCCTCCGCGTCCCGTGATTCCGCTGGCCCCCGCGTCGCCCCCCGTCGAGTCGCGCGTGATTCACCGGAACCTGACCCAGGCCACGGTATCGCTGGGGCGCCCGGGCATCCGGCAGGACCACCCGGACTATTTCCCGCTCGTGGTCGCCAACCATGTCCTCGGAGGCGGCTCGGCCTCCCGCCTCTACACGCGAGTGCGCGAGGAGCGCGGGCTCGCGTATTCGGTCTACAGCGCGCTCGGGCCCGGCCG
>DASYQB010000349.1:0-9502 GCA_036005985.1 Candidatus Methylomirabilota bacterium
GCGGATTGTGGCGCTATGCGCCGGCGGGACTACTTGCGGCCGCGGCCCGGCAACGATCGGAGGGCCATCATCTCGTGCTCTATGTCGCCGGGCGGGCACGGGTTCCGGACAGTCACCGTCATCCCCGCGGACTCGCTGCCATAGCGGACCGATCCGTCGGGCATCACCTGTCCCTCCGAGCGCACCGGCCGAGCCGACGTCGCGTCGGGGCGGAGCATCTCCCGCATCACCGCCTCGGGCTTCTCGACCGGCCGGGAAAGCATCTGGAGGATCATGGGCGCGTTGAGGCCCTGCCGCACTTCGTCCGCGGCCACGGGCGCCCACGTGCCGGCGACGAGCGCACCGGCGGCCAGCGATCCGACCGCCCACGCGAATGCTGTGTGTCTGGTCATAAACGTGTCTCCATCATAGCCGCATCGCCCCCCGCCGCGCTCCAGGAAACGAAGGAGGTGTCAGTCGTAGCAGATCAGGGACTCGACGCGATAGCCCTTCAGGCGCTCCCGTCCTTTGAGAAAGGCCAGCTCGATCAGAAAATCACAGGCCACGACGACGCCGCCCAGCCGTTCGATGAGACGCAAGGTGGCGGCCATGGTTCCGCCCGTGGCGAGCAGGTCGTCTACCGCGAGCACGCGCTGCCCGCTCGCGATGCCGTCTTGATGAATGGCGAGGACGTCCCGGCCGTACTCGAGCTCGTACTCCTCCTCGATTACCGGGCCGGGAAGCTTGCCTTTCTTGCGCACCGGTACGAAGCCGGCGCCGAGCTGCTGGGCGAGCGCCCCGCCGAAGATGAAGCCTCGCGATTCGACGCCCACCACCACGTCCACCTTGGCCGAGCGATACCTGGCCACGAGGTGGTCGATCACCGCGGCCCAGGCGGGCCCATCTTTCAACAGCGTCGTGATGTCCTTGAAGAGGATGCCTTCGGTTGGGAAATCCTTGATATCGCGGATTTTTGCGGTGAGGGAGGCGACGTCCATGGCGAGGAGAGATGTTACCCGCTGGTCCGTTTTGACGCAACACGAAAACCCCACCGATCAGGTGAGGAGACGATCCACGAGATGGCGCAGGTCGGTCACGACCACGTCGGCGTGGGCGGCCGGCGGCCGTCCTCTGGCAGCGAGATGGACGCCACGCATGCCTGCGCTCTGAGCGCCCGTGACGTCAGCGATCGGATTGTCGCCGACATGGGCAGCGTGACGCGCTTCCGCGCCGAGGCCCGCCAGCGTGCGCCGGAAGATCTCCGGATCAGGCTTGCGGTAGCCCACCTCGTCGGAATACGAGATGACCGAGAAGTGCCGGAGGAGATCGTAGCGCTCGAGGATCTGGCGCAGGATGATCCCGGGTGTGCGGCCGGTGTTCGAGACGATACCCAGGGCCACCCCGCGCTCGGCGAGCCCCCTCACCGCCTCCGGCGCCCCCGGATGCAGATCGGGAGGGAAATGGAGCACGGGATCGCTGTAGCTGGTCACCGCCTCCGCGAGGAGGGCGGGGTCGAGGCCGGCGCACACGCCGGGGGACGCGATGTCGAGGACGAGCTGTACCTGGTCTCCGATCAGCGGGTCGCGATCGCGTGACCAGAAGCGCTCGTGGAGCACGTGCTCCGAGCGCTCGTAGGCTGCCTCGACCTTCCGCGCGCTGAGCGGGCAGCCCGCTCGCCGGAGGATGGCGGCGATGGCCTCCACGCGGCGCGCCCGCTGCTTCGCCAGGTTCTTCGGTGAGTCCTCGACAAGGGTCTGCCAGAAGTCGAAGGTGACGGCCCTGATGGGGGCCATCACGAAAACGTCGGCCGGCGCTTCTCGAGAAAGGCGAGGGCGGCCTCACGCCCCTCGCCCGACGCGTAGTTCTGGGCGAAGGCGTTGATGCTGAGACGAACGGCAGAGCTGAGATCCGTGTTGCGCCACCGGATCATCAGCTCCTTCTGGATCCGGATGGCCGTGGGCGCGCACACGAGAATCTTCTCCACGAGCTCGGCGGTGACCCCTTCGAGCTTCTCCGCGGTTGCCACACGGTTGACCAGTCCCCATTCGAAGGCCTGCTCGGCACTCACGCTGTCTCCGGTCAGGAGCATCTCCGCGGCGCGGCCGGGGCCCACCAGAGCGGGCAGGAGCGCCGCCTCGATCACCGACGGAGCGCCCACCTTGACCTCGGGCAGTCCCATGGGCGCCCTCGCGGTCGCCACTCGCAGATCGCACGCCATGGCCAGCTCGAAGCCCGCGCCGAGGCACGGCCCGTTGATCATGGCCACGGTGGGAAAAGGCGCGTCGTGGACGGCGTGAATCGCCTCGTGGAGCGAGGTGATGAGCGCCTTGGCGGAGACCGGCGTGAGATCGCGGAGCACCTGCACCTGCATGCCCGCGGTGAAGGCGCGGCCTGCTCCTGTGATCACGGCCACGCGCACGCGCGGATCGCGGACGAGCCCGTCGAAAGCCGCGCGCAGCTCGGCGATCAGCTCGGGAACGATGAGATTGAGCGGGGGGCGATCGAGCGTGACCCAGGCGCAGCCGTGCCGCTCCTCGACGCGAACAAGGGCGGGCACGCCGGCTAGTACCGGCGCATAGACGGATCGACGGTGCGCGCCCACGCGTCGAGACCGCCCGCGAGATTCCGGACATTGTCGAAGCCGAGGCTCCGCAGATACTCGGCCACCGCCGCGCTCCGCACGCCCTGGTGGCAATAGACCACCGTCTCCGCGGTGGGGTCCAGCTCGCCCGAGCGGAGCTCGATCTCCTCGATGGGAATGTGGAGCGCGTGCTCGAGCCGGCAGAGCCGCGTCTCCCAGTCCTGGCGGACGTCGAGGAGCACCAGCGGCTCGGGATTTCCCAGGCGCGTCTTCAGCTCGGCCGGCGTCAGCTCACTCATGCGTGTGGTCCCTCCGGCGAGAAAGATATCACGCCGCCCCGCCCTCGTCGGGGAGGAGGATGGAAGTCTCGGGCGACACCTCCACTCTCACGTGGTCGCCCAGCTTGAAGCTCCGGCCCACGAGCGCCGAGGTGATCATCTCCACCCTGATCATGCCGCCGGGAATGGTCACGTCGTAGAGCTGGCGCGAGCCCTCGAAGACGTGCGCCGATACCGTGCCCGGAATGCCGCCGGGGGCGAGGGCGGCTTCCTCCACCCTGAGCGCTTCCGGCCGGAGGCACAGGAGCGCCCGGTCGCCCACCGACCAGACATGCGCGCCGGCCGACACGGGAAGGCGCGCTCCGCCGCCCGTCTCGATCACCACGCCCATCTCGCGCAGCTCGACCACGCGGACCGGCACGAGATTGGCCGCGCCCACGAATTCCGCCACGAACGCGTTGCGGGGCTTCCAGTAGATGTCTTCGGGGCGGCCTTCCTGGACGAGGGCGCCGTTGGCCAGGACGGCGATGCGCGTGGACAGCGACAGCGCCTCGGCCTGGTCGTGGGTCACGTAGAGGGTGGTGATGCCGAGGTCGCGGTGGAGGCGGGCCAGCTCGAGGCGCATCTGGGAGCGGAGCTGCGCGTCCAGGTTGGAGAGCGGCTCGTCGAGGAGAAGGAGCCGTGGCTGGATCACCAGGGTGCGGGCAAGGGCGACGCGCTGCTGCTGGCCTCCGGAGAGCTGGGAGGGCCGCCGGCGCTCGAAGCCCTCCAGCCCGACCTGGGCGAGGGCGGCCGTGACCTTGCGCGTGAGCTCGGCGCCCGACACCCGCCGCTCGCGCAGTCCGAAGGCCACGTTCTCGAAGACGCTCATGTGCGGCCACAGCGCGTACTGCTGGAACACCATGCCGAGATTGCGCTTCCAAGGCGGGACAGGGTCGATGGGCTCGTCGTCCACGAAGATACGCCCCTCGTCCGGCGTGGCGAAGCCCGCGAGCATCCTGAGGAGCGTGGTCTTGCCGCAGCCGGACGGGCCGAGCAACGTATAGAATTCGCCGGGACGAATGGACAGCGACACGTCCTTGACGGCCCACGTCGATCCGTAGCGCTTGCCCACCCTCTCCATCCGCACTTCGGATAGACGAATCACCGTCTCACCCTGCTTCACGCTCTGGCCTCCTTCGACGCACGTCCCGGCCCGGAGAGTCCTGCGAGGAGCGGGACCACGCTGAGCCCGAGACCGGCGAGCACCAGGTAGACCGCTCCGGGCGGCATCCAGGCGAGAAGGGTGGTGGCGAGGACGGGGCCGACGAAGGCGGCGGCGATCCTCGACGAGTTCACGATGCCGATGGCCGTCCCCGATGCCCGCTGGGCGATCGCCGCCACTGATAGCGGAAAGACGGGAGCGATGCACAGCACCTGCAGGAAGCGGAGGACGCCGAAGCTCAAGACACCGGGCGCGCCGGCGAGGGCGGCCAGGCCCACCGACGAGGCGACGAGGAACCAGACGATGGTGCGCCGGTCACCGACGATCTCTCCCAATCGCGGAGCGATGAACGATCCCACCGCCGCCGCCGCGCCCGTGAGGAAAAGAAGAAGTCCGCCGACCTCGAGGGTCATGGAGGGAGCCACCCCCAGCCGCGGAAGGATCTGGGGAAGGATGGCGGTGAGGAAGAAGATCTGGATGGAGCCGGCGAGGACGAGGAGACAGACCGTGGCGACCTCCCGCACCGAAGCGGTCTGTGGGCGCTCGTGCTCCGCGCGCGTCACCGCACGGTCCGGCACGCCCCACGCCACCATGGCCGAGCACGCCCACAGCATGAAGCCGGCCACGATGAAGGAGCCGCGGAAGCCGATCCGCGCGGCGGCGAAGGCCCCCACGGCGGGTCCCAGCACCTGGCCCAGCGTCATGCCCGACTGAATCGACGCGATGCCCCGCCGCACATCGCCGCCGGAACGCCCCACCATGATGAAGGCAAAGGTGGAGACGGCGCCCATGAAGCCCAGGAGCATGCGCGAGAAGAAGAGCTCGGGCAGGGTGCGCGCGACGGCCATGAGGAAGAAGCCGCTGCCCTGGAGGAGCTGGGTCCAGATAAACGAGCGCTTGGGATGGCGCTCCCCGAAGAGACGGGCCGAGAAGGGTGCCGTGACCACCGTCACCAGTGAGCTCACGCCGAGTATCCACCCCGTCCAGCGCAGGGTCGCGGTGGCGTCCATCGTGGACATCTTCTGGATGTAGAAGGGCAGGCTGACGAACACGAACGACCACGCGAAGCTGCCGAAGAACATCGAGAAGGGCAGGATCCATTGCCGGGGAAAGCGCGGCGTGGTCATGACCTAGACGCCGAAGAGGCCGCGCTCGCCGCGACGGGCGAGACGCCTGGCCAGCCAGGTGCCGGTGGCGACGAGCGCGATGGCCACCACCCCGAGGGCGGCGCCCGGACCGCGTCCCACCGCCGACTGCATGTAGAGGTAGATCCCGTAGGACAGCGGGCCCAGCTCGACGCGGGGGACGAGGAGCATGGTGGACGAGAGATCCACCGACGAGCTGACAAAAGCGAGCAGTCCCCCCGCGAGGAGCCCGCGGCCCATCAGGGGCAGCGTCACTTTGAGAAAGGCGCGCGCGCGACTCGCCCCCAGGTTCTGCGCCGCTTCCTCCAGCGACAGGGGGAGCTGCTGGAGCGCCGCATATGCGCTACGCACGGTGTACGGGAGCCGACGCACGGCATAGACGATGACGAGGATGAGCCACGTGGAGGTGAGAGGCGCTCCCAGTCCGGGCACGCTCCAGCCGTGGAAGATGCGCAGGTAGCCCACGGCCAGCACCACCCCCGGCACGGCCAGGGGCATGGTGGCGATGGCATCGAGCCACTGCCGGCCGCGCGCGTGTCCGCGCAGGAGAAGCCACGCGATGATCGCGCCCAGGCCGATGTCGATGGCCGAGGCGAGGAGCGCATAGCGCAGCGTATTCCAGATGAAGTGGGGCGCGCGCAGAAGAATCTCGCCGTAGTTGCCCAGCGTGTACACGGAAGGCAGCGGCGTGAGGCTCCAGACCTTGGACACGGAGAGGAGGGCGATACCCATGTGGGGCAGCAGTGCTGGGCCCAGCAGCACGAGAGCGATCATCCACGCTGCAAGCGCTCCCCCGGATCCCAGCCCGCGGGCGGGGGTCTCCCCGCCCCTGCCCACTGCCGTGAACTCGCCGCGTCCCACCAGTCGCTTCACCAGCCAGAGCGCGGCCAGGGACAGGGCCACGAGCACGACGCACACGACATAGCCGTCCACATCGGTCAATCCGACGGTGGTCACGCGCACATAGGCCTGGGGGGCGAGGAGCGTCGTGTAGTTGAGCATGAGCGGGGTCCCGAGATCGTCGATGACGCGGATGAAGGTGAGGAGGGCCCCCGCCGCGTACCCGGGCAGCGACAGGGGGAGGAGGATGCGCCGAAAGAGACGGAGCCCCGAAGATCCCAGATTCTGCGCCGCCTCCTCGAGCGAGCGGTCGAGGGCAGAGAGAGCCGCCGCGGTATTCAAGAGGATGAAAGGAAAGTAATGGAGCGACTGCACCAGGATGACGCCGCGCAGTCCTTCCATGAACGGCACGGTGAAGCCAAAGCGCTCGAGGAGGAAGAGGTTGACCATGCCGCTGCGCCCGAGGATCTGCTGGAACGCGACCGCCCCCACGAAGGGTGGGATGACGAGAGGCAGAAGACCCAGGGTGGTGAGGAGGCCCCGCCCGGGAAAGCTGTAGCGCACGGTGAGAAGCGCGAGGGGCACCGCGATCAGGCTGCCCAAGGCCACTGCCAGCAACCCCGAGAGGAGCGTGTTGAGGAGGGCTTCGCGAAAGAGCGGGCGGACGAAGAAGGCCAGGAGCGGCGCCGGGGTCGGCCGGCCCTCCACCATTACGGCCACGGACAGCACCTGCAGCAACGGATAGACGATGCCCGCCCCCAGCAGGAGGAGAAGGACCCACACGAGGATGCTCTCGGCGCGGATGCGCCGGGTCACGAGATGGCGGGGCGAGCGGAGCGGCGAGACCGCGAGGCCGGGACGGAAGAACGCGTGACGCGGAAGAAGGGCGGAGGGCTCACCGCCAAGAGGCGAGGGCTTCCTGCCGTGTCGGATGAATGCTCATGGCCTGGACGACCCGGGTCATCTCGAAGATGGCGCGAACGTCGTCCTGGAGGCCACAGAGCCGGACGTCACCCCCGGCCGCCCGCGCCTGCTTCATGGCGGCGATCAGGGTGCCCATGCCCGAGCTGTCGATGTACGCCACCGCGTTCAAATCGATGAGAAGGCGGGACTGGCCGCGGTCGAAGATGCTCGAGAGCGCGCGGCGGACGTCATGCACCGTCGCCATGTCGAGGTCTCCCCGTGGCGACAGGACCGCCACGCCGCTCGATTGCGTCACGTCAATGTCCATGTTGGTTCCCAATCCGGCTCAGCGTCCGGAATCGATCAAGGAGTAGCCGCGCCCCCGAGGGGGGCGGCCGGCCCACGTCCCGGGAGGTATTTCACCATGGTCCATCGCGTGCCGCGCTCGCGCGCCACGTCGATGGAGAGACTGTCCGCGATGGTCTTGACGAGGAAGATTCCGTAGCCGCTCTCCGGCACGGCCTCGAGATTGGGCGACTCGTAGCGGTCGGCGTCGAAGGGCTTCCCGAAGTCCTCGACCTCGATGACCACCGAGTCGTCCGACGATCGCACGGACACCGTGATGGGCTGGCCCCCTCTGCCTTCGTAAGCGTGCTGGATGGAGTTGGCACAGAGCTCGCCCACTGCGAGTAACAGATTGGGCTGAGCATGCTTGGGAACGCCGTGGCCCGCCAGTTCCTCGCGCAGCCACTTGCGCAGGCGCAGGAGGTGCTCGGCCTCGCTCGTCATGGAAAAGGTACCGCCCTCGGGCTGCGGAGTCATGGAAGGCTTGCTCGCGCTGTGTTCGCGTCCAGATTGTCGCCGGACATGATCAAATTCACCATAGCATGGAGGTGCCGCAGACCTGGCAGGACGTCTTCGGCGGCGCGCACAGGTTCCCGTTCCACCCCGGCGACCCGCTGAGGCGGCCGCCGAGGCTCACCCAAGAGCCGTAGCCGGGGAATGGGCCTTGCTCCGGGTATCTCTTCTCAACCTACCAGGACGCAGCGAACCCGGCCTGGGGATCCGCAGCTTAGGAAGAGAAGCCTTGTGGCGCCAGCCTCCAAGCCTTCGCGAATTTGCTGGCGAAGGTTTGGAAGCCAATGATGAACGTTAGCTCCACCGTTTCCGCCTCAGTAAAATGTTCCCGCACCTGGGCCAGGCACTCTTCGGAAACTTCGAGGTCGTCGCGGGTGATCCGCTCGCAGAATTGAAGCGCGGCCCGCTCCCCTTCAGTGAAATGCGGGCTCTGACGGTACGTCAAGACATCTGCGAGCTTCTCCGCGGGGACACCCACCCTCACGCCGACGGCGTGGCGGACGTCCATTCAGTAGGGCACGCCGTAGAGTGCGGCGACCTGGACGTTGAGGAGCGCGCGAAGCTGAGCGTCGATCTTCCCGAACCACTCGATGGCGCCATAGAGTCCCCCAATCCCGAGCATGAGGGGAAGCCGATGCGCCATCAGTCGCTCGGGAGTCGGCACTCGACCGAACAGTCGCTCTCCGATTCTGAAAAAAATCCGCGTCAGCACGCCGGGCCGTTTGAACTCCGGGATCTGTTCCATTGAAATCCCCCTTTCTTCGCTCTCCCTCATGACGGCACCCTACGTTCTCGAGCAGCAAAGAGACGATTCGTTCCTTTGGCTCGTCGTCCCAGGGGCTCGATCCGGAACCCTACGGCCTCCACCATCCTTTCGGTGTCACGGTTCGGGTGGCATCCACCCGCCGCCCACGTCCACACCGGCTGGATCAAATCTTGCAACCGGGCGCGCAATGGAATGCGCGATCGTACGTGTTCCAGCATGCGAAGCTTGCCGTCCGGGCGCAGCACGCGCTTGACCTCTTCGAGCCCGCGTCGAGGATCCTCCACGCTGCAGAAGACCAGCCCACTCAGGACGGTGTCGAACGTCGCGGCCCGGAATGGCAGCTCCTCCACTCGGCCGACGACGAGCGGAACCGCCGGTGCGCGCTGACGGGCCCATTTCAGCGCCTCCAGCGAGAGATCCAGGGCGACGGTGTGGGTGCTTAGTGGCAGGAGGGACAGGTTCCGGCCCGTGCCGGAGCCAAGGTCGAGCACGGCGCCGTCCGCCTCGGCCACGAGCAAGCGCCGCCATTTCGCGAGGCCGCCCCATTCGCACAGCGAACAGAAGATCTCGTAGAGCCACGGAATCTGCTCGACCCCGCGCATTACCCGATCCTGACGGGTGCGATCGCATGGCCCATCACATGCCTCGGTTGACTTCAGGGAGAGCCAGTCACCACGGCTGTCAAGTGTACCTCGATGGCGACCGTGGGAAAGCTCTCCGCGCCCCGGATGCTCGTCAGGTCGCGGCCGGATGATTTTGCCGTACGCAGTGCCGCAAACAATCCGTTAGCGGCTCGAGCTGGGACCGCTATCCCCGAGTACACAAAATCCTTGGGCCTCGATCTGCAGGGGCACGTTGAACTTGCTGCGGAAATTCTCGAGGGCCACCGCGGCCGTCAATTCCACGATCTGCGCGTCGTCGAAGAAAGTGCGGAGGCGGGCGAAGAGC
>DASYQB010000350.1:0-1801 GCA_036005985.1 Candidatus Methylomirabilota bacterium
GGCGCATCGTAGGCCTCGACGGGGGGCCATTCCGCCGAGGTTTTCCGTGCGTCAGCGCCCGACTCCCGCCGCGGGAAGTTCCCTTTGGCGGCTGGCGAAAATTTGGAGCGGATGGAACGGGCGCGGGTCCCTCCTTTGGCGTGAGAGGCGGAGAGGGGGGAGGGAGGCTCGTGCACGCACCCCCAACTGGAGGGAGACTCCGGGCCCTTCGACGGCTTCCCCCGGGCGGGCGTGGCCGGTTGCGGCTGGGTTGCGGATGCTGCCGCGATCTGCAACGTGGTGTCTCGCAACTGCGCGCTACTTCCGCCCCTCCATCATCGCACCAATTTGGATACGCTCCGGCATCGACCACACCACCATCCAGGTCGAGGCGGAGCCCGCCCCGCTCATCCAGATCACGTCGCCGCGAGCCTGAATCGGTAGGATTACCCGCGCCACCACCAGATGAGGCCGGCTACCGCGAGAATCGCCGCGGTGTACGCCCACCACGTGCTGAACCACGGGGTCACGGGCGGAATGAACGGCACGTGCTCCCACGCGAGGCCCGCGCGCCAGGTCGCTTCCCCGCGCGCATAGGTCTGGAAGATCTCGGTCACCTGCGCGAGAGGCACGGCGTGGTCGCGACTCCGGAACCGCTGGTCGAGGGAGCCGTCCTGGTACTCGAGGACGAAGCCCGCGCGCACCCCGCCCTCCGCCTGCAGATAGATCAGCTCGGAGCGCTCGAGGGTGGCGATGACATTGCGGCTGCCATCGAGCGAGGCGAGCACCTTGGCGATGGTCGCGTCGTCGAGCTGATCGAATCGCGTGTCGTGGGTCGTGAGGGTCAGTGCCATGGGCCCGCGCAGGGGATCAGTAGGAACGCGGCAGCCCGAGCACGTGCTCGGCCAGATAGTTGAGCGCCATCTGCTGGGACACCGGCGCGATCTTGTACAGGCGCACCTCTCGCCAGAGGCGCTCCACGTAGAACTCCTTGGCATAGCCGAAGCCGCCGAAGGTCTGCAGCGCCGCGTCGCAGGCATTGAAGCCCGCCTCGGCGGACAGGAGCTTGGCGGCATTGGCCTCCTTGCCGCAGGGCCGGCCATTGTCGAAGAGCCAGGCCGCCTTGAGGCACATCCCCTCCGCGGCGTCGAGCTCGGCCGAGGCATGCGCCAGGGGGTGGGCGATGGCCTGGTTCTTCCCGATCGGCCGGTCGAAGACGATGCGCTCCTTCGCGTACTGAACGGCCCGGTCGAGCGCGGCGCGGCCGATGCCCACCGCCTCGATGCCGATGACGATGCGCTCCGGGTTCAGCGACTCGAGGAGATGGTAGAACCCCTCCCCGACCGCGCCGACCACGTCCTCTTCGGGGATCTCGAGGTTCTCGATCGCGATCTCGTTCGAGTCGACGGCGGCTCGCCCGAGCTTGTGGATGAGCCGGACGCTGATCGCCTTCCGGTCGAACGCCGTGAAGAAGAGGGTCATGCCCTTCAAGGGCTTCTTCGGGTCGCGCTCGCTCGTGCGGGCGAGCAGGAGGATCTTGTTGGCGTGCTGGGCATTGGTCGTCCACACCTTGCGCCCGTTGACGATCCATTTGTCGCCGTGCTTCTCCGCGCGGGTCTGGATGCGCGAGGTGTCGGTGCCGGCATTGGGCTCGGTGACGCCGAAGGCCATCACCGTCTCGCCGGTGCAGATGGACGGCAGGTGCTTGCGCTTCATCGTCTCCGTGCCGAACTTGATGACCGGCGTCGGCGGGAAGATGTAGAAGTGGATGGGCGAGGCGCCGGACGTCCCCGCCCCCGAGGCGCAGATCTCGTGGAGCATG
>DASYQB010000351.1:0-4165 GCA_036005985.1 Candidatus Methylomirabilota bacterium
CCGCCTTGCCCGCTCTCCACGAGCTGGCCATCGGAGGCACGGCGGTGGGCACCGGTCTCAACGCTCCCGCGGGCTTCGGGGAGCGCGTGGCCGCGCGGCTGGCCGGACTCACCGGACACCCATTCACGAGCGCGCCGAACAAGTTCCAGGCTCTCGCCTCCCACGAAGCGCTCGTCGCGGCGAGCGGAGCCCTCAAGACCCTCGCCACTTCTCTCACCAAGATCGCCAACGACGTGCGCTGGCTCGCCTCCGGACCTCGGGCCGGGCTGGGCGAGCTTCGCATCCCGGAGAACGAGCCGGGGAGCAGCATCATGCCGGGGAAAGTGAATCCCACCCAGTGCGAGGCGATGACCATGGTGTGCGCCCAGGTCATCGGCAACGACGTGGCCGTCACCATCGGAAGCGCCTCGGGCAACTTCGAGCTGAACGTGTTCAAGCCGCTCATCATCCACAATGTCTTGCGCTCGATTCTCCTCCTCGCCGATGCCTGCGACTCCTTCCGCGCGCACTGCGCCGTGGGCATCGAGCCCGACCGCCGCCGCATCGCGCGCCACGTAGACGAATCCCTCATGCTCGTCACCGCCCTCGCCCCTCACATCGGGTATGACAAGGCGGCGGAGATCGCCAAGCACGCCCACCACAAGGGCATGACCCTGCGAGAAGCGGCGCTCGCCCTCGGGTATGTCACGGCGAAGGACTTCGATCGCATCGTGAGGCCGGAGGCGATGGTGGGGCCGGATCAAGAGAAGGACACATGAGGGCGCGGGGGCCGTGGGCCTGACCGTCTTCGATCATCCGTCGTGATCCACGAAGAGGCGCCCGCCACCACGCCGGCGAGAGCACTTCACATCCTCGTGGTAGAAGATCACGATGACTCGCGCGAGATGCTGCGCCACTTCCTCGAGGGCGCCGGGCACCGGGTGAGCGAGGCGGCCGACGGCTCCGCCGCGGTGGCCGAAGCGCTGCGCCTGCGGCCGGACGTGGCCGTCATCGACGTGGGCCTGCCCGGTCTCGACGGCTTCGAGGTGGCGAAGCGCATCCGCGCGGCCCAGCTCGCGTCGATCCGGCTCATTGCGCTGTCGGGGCATGGGCGGCCCCAGGATCGATCACGCGCGAGTGAGGCCGGATTCGACGAGCACCTCGTCAAGCCCATCACGCCCGAGCGGCTGATGGGCGTCCTCCTCCTCGCGACGCCGGAGAGCCGGAGCGAACTCCGCTAGGGCCTCACCAGCTCCACCAGCTTGGTGAGGAGGCGCTCGGTGAGGGAGACCTTGGCCTGGGCGAGCTGCTCACCGAGGCGCACCAGCTCCTCGCGATTCATGAGCTTGCGCGCTCGTGGAAACATCTCCCTCTCTTCCTCTTCCGCGTGATGCTCGACGAGGTCCTTCAACACCTTGCTCTTGGCCGCGAAGACTTCGGTGGCCGGATCGGTTCCTTTGAGCTCGGGCAGCACGTTGTCCACCACGTGATGCTCCTCGATGGCCTCGTAATAGAGCTTCAGGTCGTCCTTCTTCTCGGCCGCCTCGCGGAAGGCGGGATAGAAGATCTCCTCTTCGAGAGTGGTGTGGATCTTGAGCTCGCGCTCGATTTCCTCCAGGAGCTCTTCACGTCTCGCGGTCGCCTTCTCCGAGCTCTTCTCGAGCTCGCCGAGGAGCGCACGAACCTTGGTGTGATCTTCCTTGAGCAAACCGATGGCGTCCTTCATCCCTCCGCGGGCTTTGGCTCTGGGCATCGATGATCTCCTTCTCACGATATGGATGTGCGTGACAAACGAGCAGAGCAAGGCGCGTGCCGGGAAGCTCTCACAGAGGCACGGTGCTTGCCAGCTCCGGACGCCAGGGAGGGACACCATGACGGTTCTCATGTGGATTGTCTTTGGCTTCCTTGTCGGACTGGTCGCGAAGATCGTCATGCCGGGGCGTGATCCCGGCGGATTCATCGTCACGATTCTGCTGGGGATCGGCGGCGCGCTACTCGGAGGGTTTCTCGGTCGGGCCCTCGGGCTCTATCGGGAAGGGGACGCGGTGGGCTTCATCATGGCGGTGCTAGGCGCGCTCCTCTTGCTCGTCCTCTATCGGGTCATTGGTGGAAGAGCGCGGCGGACTTGACTGCCCAGACGACCGGGTAGGTATTACCGACAGCGCGAAGCATGCCGGCGTGAAAGCTATTACGTGGCGCCCGCACCCGTCCGCCCGACCACGCTCGCCACGGTGGCCACCAGCTCCGACGGCTCGACCGGCTTGGAGACGTGAACGAGGAAGCCGGCGTGAAGCGCCCGCGTTCGGTCTTCGGAGCGCGCGAACGCGGTGAGGGCGACCGCGGGAAGGCCGCCCCCCTTCGCCGGCCCGAGCGCCCTCACCCTCTTCAAGAGCTCGTAGCCGTCGACTTCCGGCATGCCGATATCGCTCACCAGCACGTCTGGTCTTTCTCTCTCCACGGTGGCCAGGGCCTCGCCGGCCGCCCTCGCCGTGACCACCTTCGCGCCGCACTCCTCCAGGACGCGCTTGATGAGGTCGCGGGCATCATCCTGATCGTCCACCACCACCACCGTGATGCCGCGCAGGTCCAGCCGCTTGAATTCGGTGGCGACGGATCGGCCGCCCCGGGGATGCAGGCGCGCGCCGTCCTCCGCGTTCCGGTGCACCACGGTCAGGGGCAGGTTCATCGTGAAAGTGGCTCCACGCCCTTCCCCCCGGCTGGCCGCCTGTACCGTGCCGCCGTGCTGCTCCACCAGGTGCTTGACGATGGCCAGGCCGAGGCCGAGGCCCTGGGCGGTGCGGGTGGGTGAAGCGTCCTCTTGCCGGAAGCGGTCGAAGACATGGGCGAGGAACTCGGGCTTGATCCCGATACCCGAATCGGCCACGGTGATCTCGATATGAGAGTTCACCCGCTCCAGGAGGACCTGGACGCGGCCGTCCCGGCCCGTGAACTTGATGGCATTGGAGAGGAGATTCCACACCACCTGCTGGAGGCGATGGGGGTCGCCGCTGATGGGGCCGGCCGCCGGATCGAGGAGCTTGGTCAGCTTGATTCCCTTGGCCTCGGCGGATGGCTTCACCGTCTCGATGGCCGCCTCGATGAAGGAGACAGGCTCCACGGGCTGGATGTCGAGGCGCATCTTGCCGCTGGTGATCCGGCTCATGTCGAGGAGGTCTTCGATGAGCTGCGTTTGCACGCGGGCGTTACGCTCGATGACTTCCAGGCCATGGTGGAGCTCCGCCTCACTCATCGTCCGCGCACGCAGGATGTGCGACCAGCCGAGAATGGCGCTGAGGGGCGTGCGCAGCTCGTGGGAGAGGCTGGCAAGGAACTCGTCCTTGCTGGAGCTGGCCCGCTCCGCTTCCCCGCGGGCGAAGCGCTCGCTTTCCAGCAGGTGCTGGCGCTCCTCGGCCGCCTTCTGCGCCACCTCGAAGAGCCGGGCATTGTCGATGGCCACGGCGGCCTGGGCGGCGACGCCCTCCACGAGCCGCTCCGTCCGCTCGCTGAACATGCCGGGACCGGGATGGCCGAAGAACAGTCCGCCGATGATCTCTCCCGACCGTGAGATGACGGGCACGGCGAGGTAGCTCCGCACGGGCAGAGGGCCGGCAGGCATCCCGCGGGGCGGAGGAGCCCCGCCGTAGCGAGGATCCTCGAGAATGACGTCGCATCGAATGGTGCCCTCTCCGCGAAAGGTCGGCCCCACCAGCGCGGTGGCGCGCTGCCCGAAGCCGTCGAACTCGTCCCGGCGGGCCCCCGACAGCGTGGGGGGTAAGAACGCGTCGCCGCCGGCGTCCGTGCTGTTGTAGAGGAAGGCGCCGAACTTCGCCCCGCTCAGCTCGGTGGCGGCGTCCGTGACCGCCTGCACGAGCGACGGCAGGTCAAGCTTGGCCGACAAGGCCGTCCCCGTCCGGTTGAGCAGCTCGAGGACCCGGCTCTCGTCGCGGAGGGCCTCTTCGGTGCGCCGGCTCGCCGTGATGTCCCGGAAGCTCCACACCCGCCCCACCGTGTGATTCTCGATGATCTGCGGCGTGGAATACCGCTCGAACACCCGCCCGTCCCCCAGCTCCAGGACATCGAGGCTGGTGGCAGGCGACTTGGCGTAGACGGCGTCGATCCGGGAGAGGAAGCGCCGGGGATCCGCGAACTGCTGCCCGGTGTACTCGAGGATACGCCGGTGATCCAT
>DASYQB010000352.1:0-13304 GCA_036005985.1 Candidatus Methylomirabilota bacterium
CGTGCTTGGCGGAAGACTTGCCCGTGCGTGGCGCTCTGCTGTTTCCCGAGGTGGCCCAGGTGCGCCCGCCGCGACTGTTGAGGGCTCTCGCCGCGGCGGTGACACGTCGAGGAGCGCACATTCGCGACCACACGGCGCTGACGTCTATTGCTCGCCGCGGTGATCGCGTCACCGGGGTTGTGCTCGCAGGCGGAGAAACCATCGCAGCCCCTGTCGTGGTCAACGCCACCGGTTGCTGGGCACCTCAGCTCGCCCCGGAAATGGCGGGGTTGCCGGTGAAGCCGATCAAGGGCACGATTGTCCTCCTCGAGGTGCTCGATCAGCCGAGCCGTGAGCTGATCATCAGCTCCCAGGGCTCGCTCTATCCCCGGGCCGACAACAAGCTCCTCTTGGGCGCCACCATGGAAGACGCGGGCTACGACAAGCGCGTCAAGGTCGACGCGCTCCAGGCCCTCGTGCGACAAGGCATCACTCTCGTGCCACGGCTGAAGGAGGCCAGCCTCGTCACGGCCTGGGCGGGCCTCCGTCCCTACTCACACGACAACGTGCCCTACCTCGGGCCCGTGCCGGGGCTGGACGGCGCCTTTGTCGCCACCGGTCACTATCGCTCGGGAATCCTCCTCGCGCCCATCACGGGCCTGCTCCTGAAAGAGATGATCCTGAGGCAGCCTCCGACGCTGCCGATCGAGCCGTACCAGATGTCGCGGGTGTTGACGGGCGCTCCCGCCGGTACTTGACACGGCCGGCCTGGCCCCACCCTGTCGTCGTCGCCGTTGTGGCCCCGGGGACGTTCGCGGCAGGGTTGGGTTCGGTTGCGCGGTGGTATCTTAGGCGCGATGTACGGCAAGAGCGACACGGGATTTCCTCAGCGCATCGTGTGTCTCTCCTCGGAACACGTGGAGATCTGCTATGCGCTGGGAGCGGGAGAGCGCGTGGTGGGAGTGCCGGGGACGGCGCACCGGCCCGCGGAGGCGCGTGACAAGCCCCGGATCGGCGGCTTCACGAGCTTTCGCACCGACAAGATCCAGGCGCTCGAGCCCGATCTGATCCTCGCCTTCTCGGATCTCCAGGCCAACATCAGCGCGGAGCTCATCCGCGCCGGGCTGCCCGTCTTCTGCTCCAACCCACGCTCGGTTGACGACGTGCTCGCGACCATCGTCATGGTGGGCGGCCTCCTCGGTCTCGACAAGCCGGCCCGCGACGTCGTCCAGGACATGCGCGACGAGATCCGGCAGGTGCGGGAATTCTCGAGCGTCTGGCCCGACCGCCCGCGCGTGTACTTCGAGGAGTGGCACGAGCCGCTCATCGCGGGAATACGTTGGGTATCGGAGATCATCGAGATAGCGGGCGGGCGCGACATATTTTCGGAGCTGAGAGACAAGCCGTCGGCGAAGGATAGGGTGGTGAGTTCGGCCGAAGTGATCCGCCGCGATCCCCAGATCGTTCTCGCGTCGTGGTGTGGCAAGCCGGTGGACATCCCGTCCATTGGAGCGCGTCCGGGCTGGGAGCGCGTCAGCGCGGTGACCTCCGGCCGCATTCACGAGGTGGACGGGGCTGATATCCTGAGTCCAGGGCCATCGTTGCTGGTCGGGCTCCGGCAAATCCACGAGTTCATTCAGCAGGGCGTAGGAGCCTGAGGAAGCCTCAACGGTAGTCTTCGCTCTGATCGCGTAAATAGGTAAAAGTCTGAGGATCGCGATGGTGGTGTCAGTATTCCGACACTTTCTGATTGTGGTCACAATTGATGGGAGGCCACTTGAGGGCCGGTGCTAGGATGAACATCCTTCGCCCTTCACATGGAAAATCACATGCTCGCGCGGCCTGAACGGTTCTTCGAGGACAGGTTCGGTCTCACCTCTTCCGCGCTGGAGCGACTTCTCGGATCGCATCTCGCAGGTCGCGTGGATCACGCCGATCTCTATCTCGAGTATCGAATCAGCGAGGAGCTGACCCTCGAAGAGGGCGCGGTCAAGAAGGCCTCGCGTCACGTGAGCCAGGGAGCGGGCATTCGCGCCCAGTCGGGTGAGCGCACGGGCTACGCTCACACCGACGATCTGGCCCTGCCGAATCTTGAAGAAGCGGCGCGGCAGGCCCGAGCCATCGCCGATCAGGCGGGAGCATCGGCAGTGGTGGCCGTGGGCGGCGGACGGCCTCACGACCTTTATACGCTCGCCGAGCCTCCCGTTACCGCGGCCCTCGACGGCAAGCTGGCGCTCCTCGGGCAGGTGGACGTGGCGGCGCGGGCCATGGATCCGCGCGTGAAGCAGGTGATCGCGAGCCTCGGCAGCGAGGACGTCATCGTCCTCATCGCCACGCCGTCTGGGTGGACGGTCGGCGACCAGCGCCCCCTGACCCGGCTCAATGTGACGGTCATCGTCGAGGAGAACGGCAAGCGCGAGATCGGCTCGTACGGCGGGGGAGGGCGCGTGCCCCTGGATTTCTTCCTCGAAGGCGAGCGCTGGCGGCGCTTCACCTCCGAGGCGGTGCGGCAGGCCACGGTCAAGCTCCATGCCGTGGAGGCGCCGGCGGGAGAGATGACAGTTGTGCTGGGCCCTGGCTGGCCGGGCATCCTTCTTCACGAGGCGGTGGGCCACGGTCTCGAGGGCGACTTCAATCGCAAGCAAACCTCGGCCTTTGCGGGCCGCGTGGGGCAGAAAGTCGCTTCCGAGCTGGTCACAGTGATCGACGACGGCACCATCGCCAACCGCCGCGGCTCGCTTAACGTGGACGACGAGGGTGTCCCCACCCGGCGCAACGTCCTCATCGAGAACGGGGTGCTCGTGGGCTACATGCAGGATCGCCTCAACGCGCGCCTGATGGGCTCGGAGCCCACTGGCAATGGCCGCCGTGAGTCCTACGCGCATCAGCCCATGCCGCGCATGACCAACACTTTCATGCTGGCCGGGCACGATGATCCCGAAGAGATCCTCCGCTCCGTGCCGCGTGGCCTCTACGCCGTCAACTTCGGGGGCGGGCAGGTGGACATCACCAGCGGCAAGTTCGTCTTCTCGGCGAGCGAGGCCTACCTGATCGAGGACGGCAAGGTCACCCGGCCGGTCAAGGGCGCCACCCTCATCGGCAACGGGCCCGATGCGCTCACACGGGTGAGCCGCGTCGGCAATGACCTCAAGATGGACGAGGGTATCGGTACCTGCGGCAAGGACGGCCAGTCCGTGCCCGTCGGCGTGGGATTGCCCACCATCAGGATCGACAAGATGACCGTCGGCGGGACCCAAGTCTAGAGCATGCTCGATCTTCTTACCGATGTCCTGAAACGGGCGAAGGAGCGGGGCGCCACCGCCGCCGATGCTTTCCTCGTGGAGGACAGAGCCTTCTCCGCCCAGGTCCGGCTGGGGCGGGTGGATACGGTCAAGCACGCCCGCGAGCAGCACCTGTCCCTGCGCGTCTTCTCCGGCAAGTCGGCAGCGGCGGCATCCACGTCGGACTTCTCTCGTGCCTCGGTGGAGCGGCTGGTGGACGAGGCGGTATCGCTCGCCCGCATCACCGCTCCCGATGAGCTGAGCGGGCTCCCGGACGCGTCGGAGCTGGCCAAGACCCTGCCCGCCCTCGATCTGGACGATCCCACCGGCCACGATCTCTCCCCCGAGGACAAGATCGAGCTGGCCCGGCGCGGCGAGGCGGCGGCCCTCGCGGTGGACCCACGCATCACCAATTCCGAGGGCGGCGACTTTGCCGACCGGCGGGCGAATTATGCCTACGCGGCCAGCCATGGCTTTGCCGGGGAATACTCGACGTCGTCCTTCAGCCTGTCCGTTTCCCCGGTGGCCTCGGAGAACGGCAGCATGCAGCGCGACGGCTGGTATCACGTCACGCGCAAGCGCGCCCTCCTCGA
Organism: Candidatus Methylomirabilota bacterium; assembly: GCA_036005985.1. Taxonomy (GTDB): domain Bacteria; phylum Methylomirabilota; class Methylomirabilia; order Rokubacteriales; family CSP1-6; genus AR37. Next base: position 3,854 of record DASYQB010000352.1, read on the forward strand.
TGCGCCGGAGCAGATCGGCAAGATCGCCGCCCAGCGGGCCCTCCGCCGTCTCGGAGCCCGGCAGGTGAAGACGTGCGAGGTGCCCATCGTCTTCGATCCAGACATGGCGGCGAGCCTGGTGCGCCACATCGCGGGCGCGGTGTCCGGTCCCTCGCTGTATCGCGGCGCCTCCTTCCTCCTCGGCAAGCTCGGCCAGCAGATCGCGGCTCCCGGCGTGACCATCGTGGACGACGGCACCATGCCGGGCGGGCTGGGCTCCCGGCCCTTCGATGGCGAGGGCTTGTCGGTGCGGCGGACGGTAATCGTGGACAAGGGAGTGCTCACCTCGTACCTCCTGGACACTTATAGCGGCCGCAAGCTCGGCATGGCCTCGACGCATCACGGAGCGCGCGACGGCGCCGGCGTCACGGTGAGCACGACCAATCTCTACCTCGACCGCGGCACCTCCGATCCGAAGGACCTCATCAAGAGCGTCAAGCAGGGGCTGTACGTGACGGAGCTCATCGGCTTCGGCGTCAACGGCGTCACCGGTGATTACTCACGCGGCGCCGTCGGCCTGTGGATCGACAACGGCGAGCTGGCGTATCCCGTCGAGGAGATCACCATCGCGGGCAATCTCCTCGAGATGTTCCGGGCCATCGAAGGCGTCGGCACCGACCTGGTCTTCCGCGACCGCACGGCCGCCCCCACCGTGCTCATCGGCCGCATGACCGTAGCCGGCGCCTAGGAGGGATCCCAGATGCCGAAGGTCATGGGGGAGTTGCTTGGAGAGCGACGGCCCGCCTCGGAGCGTGTCGCCCTAACCGTCTCGCCCACGGTCAACATGCCGAAGGGCATGTTGAGGATGAAAGACATGTTGAGGATGAACATCAAATGATCATCGACAGCCACTGTCACCTGCACGACCCAGCTTTCGAGGACGTGCGCGGCGCGCTCGCGCGGGCGACGGAGCACGACGTGTGGGGCGCGGTGGCCGTCGGTTGCGACTGGGAGACCAATGCGCGCACCCTCGAGCTGGCTGCCTCCAACGGCAAGTGCGTGCGGCCGGCCCTGGGCTTCCACCCCGACTGGCTCCAGCTCACCGACGAAGACCTCGATCGGGTAGAAGCGCAGGTGGCGGCGAATCATTCGCGGCTGGTCGCCCTCGGGGAGATCGGGCTCCCGTGGTATTGCCTTGGCGAGGCGGAGGACGCCACCAAGGTCTTGACGCGCGGCCGCGGGCGGCTCGCCCGTCTTCTCGAGCTGGCCCGGCGCTTCGATCTGCCCGTGATCCTCCATGCCCCGCACGGGGCGGCCGTGGCCGCCCTCGAGGCGCTACAGCGTCACGGCATCGATCGCGCGGTGTTTCACTGGCACAAGGCGCCCGCCGAGGTGACCCGGAACATCGTCGAGGCCGGCTACATGGTGTCCGTCACGCCGGAGGTTGTGTACCGCGAACGCGACCGCGAGCTGGTGGAAGCGGTACCCATCGAGTCCCTCCTCGTGGAGAGCGACGGGCCCTGGCCGTACCGGGGAGAGTTCGGCGGAGCACCGTCCGGCCCGTGGGTCGTCTCGCGGGTAGCCGAAGAGGTGGCCAAGATCAAGGGCCTGCCCGTGGACGAGGTGATGTTCCAGATCTCCACCAATACCTGCGAGCTCTTCGACCTGGCCTGGGCATGAGAGTCGAGCGCTTCAGCGTCGAGGTGGAAGGCGTCCCCGTGATCGGTGTGCTCCATCTCCCCGCGTCGGGACGGGCGGCCTGCGTCGTGGCCTGCCATGGGATGGGCGCCTGCAAGGACAGCGACAAGTATCTCCTCCTCGGCCGGGAATTTCCCGAGGCGGGGCTCGCCCTCGCGCGCTTCGACTTCCGGGGGAGCGGCGAATCCGGGGGACTCTACCGCAACGCCACCGTGGCCTCGCGCATCGTCGATCTCGAGGCGGTGCTCGAGCACCTGAAGGATCACGAGGCTCTCGACGGACGCTTCGGCCTCCTTGGCTCGAGCCTCGGCGGCTTCATCGCCCTGTGGGTCGCCTCGCGGCGAGGCTCGGTGATTCCCGTGGTGACGTGGAACGCTCCGGCGAGCCTCGCCGAGCTCGCGGCCTCCAAGTCCGACGACGTGACGGCGCCCGGGGCGGCCCTCGTGGCTGAGGTACGCGGCGGCCATAGGGTCGAGGCACCCGGCCGCGCCAGTCATGTTCTCGTCGTGCAGGGGGAAGGCGACGAGGTGGTGCCGCCCGCCCACGCGCGCACCCTCTTCGAGCGCGCGGAGGAGCCGCGCGAGCTCTGCCTGCTCCCGGGCGCGGACCACCGTCTCTCGGATCCTCTCCACCGGCTGGAGGCCGTCAAGCGCAGCCGGGACTGGCTCACCCGTCATCTCCCCACGGAGCCCGCATGATCAAGCCGGAGCGGATCAAGGACGAATTCCTCGAGCTCGCCTCGATCTCGAGCATGTCGCGGCGCGAGGGTGCCATCGCCCGGCGGCTCGAGAGCATTCTCAAGAGCATGGGTGCCTCCGTGGAGGTCGACGACGCGGGGGAGAAGGTGGGCGGGGAGACCGGCAACATCCTCGCCCGTTTCGCGGGCACGAAGCCCGACGCCCCGCCCTTTCTCCTCTCCGCCCACATGGACACCGTCGGCCCCGCCGAGAAGATCCATCTCGAGGTCGAGGGCGATATCGTGCACACCGATCGCACCACCGTCCTGGGCGGTGATGACAAGGCCGGCATCGTGTCCATCTTCGAGGCGATCCGGGTCCTCCGCGAGGAGAAGATTCCCCACGGCGATATCGAGGTGATCCTCAGCATCTGCGAGGAGACGGGGCTCCTGGGGGCCAAGCACTTCGACACGGGACGGCTCCGGGCGAAGCGCGGGCTCGTCCTCGACGTGGACGGGGTGTGCGAGCTCATCACGCGGGCCCCCGTGGCCAACCGGCTCTCCTTCACGCTGACGGGGCTCGAGGCGCATGCCGGGATCTGTCCCGAGCGGGGGCTGTCGGCGATACAGATCGCCAGCGAGGCCATCGCGGGCATGAAGCTCGGCCGGGTGGACGCGGAGACCACGGCCAACCTCGGCCGCATCCAGGGTGGCCTCGCCACCAACATCGTCCCCACCCGGGTGGTGGTGGATGGCGAGACGCGGAGCCTCAGCGTGGCCAAGCTGGAGGCGCAGACCGAGCACATGCGCCAGCGCTTCGAAGACGCGGCGGCGCGCCACGCGGTTCGCCTGGAGGACGGCGAGCATCGCGCGCGGGTCGAGGTCAAGGTGGATCGGCAGTACGAGCGGCTCGACGTCGCCGACACGGCCAAGGTGGTCACCCTGGTGGCCGGTGCGGCCAAGGGTCTCGGCAAGTCGTTCAGGACGCGCGCCACCGGCGGTGGCTCCGACGCCAACGTCTACACCACGCGCGGCATCGAGATCGCCAACCTCGCCTGCGGCATGCGCGATATCCACACCGTGCACGAGTGGGTGGACCTGAAGGACCTGTACACCACCGCCTCCATCGTCCTCGAGACGGTGCGGCTCAACGCCGTCTCGCCATAGAGCGAATCGGCGACCTGCTCCTCGAGCACGCGACGCCCGTGGGGCCGCCGCGACCCTGTCCCGTGCTCCTCGTGCACGGCATGCACGCGGGCAGCTGGTACCTCCGCTCCTGGCTCTACGCGGCCGCCCAGGCGGGCTGGGACGCCTGGGCCCTGAACCTGCGCGGGCATCACGGCAGCCGCCCCGTCCGCGATGTGGGCCGCGTCTCCGTGCTCGACTATGTCGAGGACGTGCACGACTGCCTGCGCACCCTGCGTGAGGGCGTGGTCATCGGGCACTCCATGGGGGGCCTGGTCGCCCAGAAGGTCGCGGAGGGCGGCCGCGTGCGTGCCGCCGTCTTTGCCACGAGCGCTCCGCCCAAAGGCATTCACGCGGTCACGTGGCCCGTGCTCTGGCGCATGCCGCGCTACGCCGCGGCCATCATAGCGGGCCAGCCCTTCCTCATCGGTCCGGAGGATACAGCGGCCCTTGTCGGCAATCGCCTGTCGCCCGCCCTCCAGGCCTGGGCCTATCCGCACCTCGTTCCGGAGTCCGGCCGGGCCGCGCGGGAGATGGCCCTGGGCAGCATCGCCGTGGATCCCGCAGGCATCCGCTGTCCCACCCTCGTGCTGGGAACGGAGCACGACCGCATCACCCCCGCCTCGGTCCAGCGAAAGATCGCCGAGCGCTACGGATCGAAGTACCTCGAAGGACAAGGGCACGGTCACCTGCCCATGCTCGAGGCAGGGGGGGAGGCGCTCTTCGCCCGTGTGCTGGAGTGGCTCGCGGCCGTGGTGTGAGAGGGGCTAGGCGCGGGCGCGCGAGAGCTGCATCAGCGAGGCGGCGTGGCCCAGCCAGGCCAGGGGCACGAGGAAGCCCGGAAGCAGGATGTACGGCCAGTAGGCGATGAAGGTCACGGGCGGATCGGTCACGAAGACACGCAAGGGCGAGGGCGTGGAGAGCTGGGCGTGGATCACCACGTTGAGGAGAATGAGGATGCCTGCCACGTTCCACCAGAAGGCCACGCGCGACGCCCAGGCCTTCCTGACGAAGCACAGATAGCCAACGGGAATCGCGGTCAGGCCCACCAGGATGTCCACGTTGCGTCCCTCGAAGGTCATGATGGCGGGCGTCCGGTGCTGCAGGTAGAGGAGCCAGAGGATCATCTCCATCACGATGCGAAAGGACTGGAGATAGATCGGCCACTGGGGGGGCGTGCGCTGGAGAAGCTCGCGCGCTCCCGCCGAGCGAAGGTACAGGAGGCCCGCCACGAGGGGCACGAGGACGGCGGGGAGGATACGCGGAGGCACGCTCTTGAAGTTGCCGAAGAACCCCTCGACGCTCAGCAAGCCCAGGAGGGCGACCCACAGCGTGATCGCGAGCATGACGCGCCCGGGATGCCGGCCGGGGCTGAGCCACCACGACAGCACGCCGAAGAGCAGGGCGACCTGGGCGAGGAAGAGGAGATCGGTGAAGCGCTCCACCTCTAGGTAACCTTGAAGCCCAGATCCGCCGCCGCGGAGTGTCCCGCCGTCTTGCCGAACACCGATCCCGCCATGAGCCCGGCTCCACCCGGATAATTGTGATAGAAGAGCCCGCCCACCAGCTCGCCCGCTGCGTACAGCCCGCGTATGGGCTGATCCTCGATGTCCTGCACCTGCGCGCGCAGGTCCACGCGCAGCCCGCCGAAGGTGAAGGTGATGCCGCAGGTGACGCCGAAGCCCACGTAGGGAGGCGTGTCGAGGCGCTGAGCCCAGTTGCTCTTGGGGGGCGTGATGCCGCGCGTGCCCTTCCCGTCGAGGACGGCGGGGTTGAAGGGCTTGTCCTCCACCGCCGCGTTGAATTCTTTCACGGTTTGCACCAGGCCCTGGGGGTTGATCTCGAGCTTGCGTGCGAGCTCCTCGATGGTGGGCGCCTCCGCCTTGGTGATCTCCCGGATGCGATACTCCTCGCGGAGGATCGACACCGTCTTCTGGTCGAAGATCTGGAAGGCGGTCTGCTGCGGCTGCCTGATCACCGCCTGGCCGTACTTCACATAGGTGAAGTTGCGGAAGTCGGCGCCCTCGTCCACGAAGCGTTCACCCTGGGTGTTGACCATGATGCCGAGCGGGTAGGAGTGCTTCTGGAACATGTCGCCCACCTTGCGGTCCCCGAAGGGCGGCGCGTTCATGTCCCACTGCACGGCGTGGCAGGAGGACCAGTGGCCGTAGGCCTGGGCGCCGATGTCGAGGGCCATCTTGATGCCGTCACCCGTGTTGTGCCGCGTGCCGCGGACGCGGGCGAGATCCCAGTTGGGCCCGAGATAGCGCGTGCGCCATTCCGGGTTGGCCTCGAAGCCGCCGCAGCCGAGTATGACGGCGCGGGCGGGGATCTCCACGAAGCCGTCCGGGGAGCGGACGACCACCCCCGTGACGCCCCCCTTCTTGTCCGTCATGAGCTGGCGGGCGCCGTGGCCGTAGCGCACCTCGATGCCCGTCTTGCCCGCGCGCTCGAGGAGCATCTCCACGAGGCCGGCCCCGCCTCCCACGGCCTCGACGTTGAGCCCGCCCCAGAAGTGGTGCTTGCCCTCGACCTGATAGGACTGGCGCGCGAACATGAGGATCCAGCGGAGGCCCTGGTTCTTCATCCACACGATGGTGGGGCGCGAGCGCTGGACGAGGAACTCCGCCATGTCGATGTCGGATCGCCCCTCGGTCACCCGCATGAGGTCGTCATAGAACTGGTTCTCCGTGTAGGCGGGGACCACGATGGCCCGCGCCTCCTCCTCGGAGATATCGGGCAGGATATCGCGCCGCAGGTCCTCGAGCCCCTGGTGCGCGAAGCGGAATCCGCCCGCGGTGAAGAACGAGTTGCCGCCCCGCTGGGACTCGGGCGCCTTCTCGACCACCAGCACCGATGCCCCCGCCTCCCGCGCGGCCAGCGCGGCGCAGAGCGCGGCATTGCCTCCCCCGACCACCACCACGTCATGCACGGCCATGCCGGATCTCCTTCAAGTGTCGGAGCAAATTAGCGGATCGTTCTCGCGTCACATCATGAGGGTGAGCATGGCCACACCGAGAGCAATGCGATACCAGCCGAACGGCGAGAAGTTGTGGGTCTGTATCCAGCGGATGAGCCAGCGCACCACGAGGAACGCCGTGACCGCCGAGACCACCGTGCCGAGGGCGAGCAGGCCCCAGTCCGTGGCCACCGGTCCCGGATGCCTGAGCGCGTGCTGGGTCTCGTAGAAGCCGGCGGCGAGCAGGGTGGGGACGCCCACGAGGAACGAGAACTCGGTGGCGGCGGGACGGGCCACGCCCACCGCGAGAGCGATCAGGATGGTTGCCGCCGAACGTGACGTCCCCGGAAACACCGCGGCGAGGAGCTGGGCCATCCCCACCACCACCGCGGTGAGCCAGGTGATGTCCGGCCGGAGCGTGCGCCCGCGCACCATCCACTCGATGACGAGGATGGCGATGCCGCCGAGCAGGGTGGCCCACGCGATGGGCGCCGTCTCCTTGGGCAGCGTGAAGCCGAGCTTTTTCAAGATGAGCCCGCCCACGCCGGTGATGACGAAGGCGAGCGCGAGCTTGGCGACGTAGCTGCGCGTGGCCGGGTCGCCCAGGCCGGAGAGAAGCTGACGGACCCGCGTGGAGAAGGCGAAGAGCACGGCGAGCGCGGCCCCCGACTGGATGGTGATGTTGAAGAGATCAGACTGCTGGGGCAGCCAGTGAGAATTCTCGGCGAGGAGCAGGTGACCGGTGGACGAGATGGGAAGGAACTCTGTGACGCCCTCGATGATGCCCAGGATGCAGACGGCGAGCCAGGCCGGCACGAATCGCTAGCCGACTATCTCTTCCCCGCCATCCACCCCGATGACATTGCCGGTCATCCAGTAGGTGTCGGGGTGAGAGAAGACCACGATGGCCCGCGCCACGTCTTCCACCGTGGTGAGGCGCCGGTAGGGATTGCGCTCGGCTGCCTTGGCCGAGAATTCCTCGTAGTTGGGAATCTTCTGCGCGGCGGGAGTGGCGGTGACGCCGGCCCGGATGGAGTTGGCGGTGATGCCCTGGCCGGCAAGCTCCGCCGCGAGCTGCCTGATGTTCGACTCGAGCGCGGCCTTGGCGGCCGAGACGGGGCCGTAATAGGGGAGCACGCGTGCTCCTCCCGCTGAAGTCATGGCGAAGATGCGGCCACCCCGGCCCATGAGGCCGCGCCCGACCAGCTCCTGCGCCCAGTACACGAGGCTGTGGGCCATGACATCGAGCGTCATGTCCATTTGCGCCTTGCTGACGGCCTCTTTGATGGGATCGGTGACAAAGAGCTTGAGGGTGCCGAAGGCGAGGGAGTGCAGCATGACGCGGACCCGGCCCATCTCGTTGCGCTCGCGCAGGACGCGCTCCATCTCGGAGCTGACCTCGGCGCGCTTCTCTTCGTCGGCCGCATTGATGTTGAAGAAGTAGGCCTGGCGACCGAGGGCTTTGATGTCGGTGACGAGACGCTCCGCATTGGGCTGGGTCGACTTCCGATCGAGATGCACGCCGAAGATGTCCATGCCCGCCCGCGCCAGCGCCATGCTCGTGGCCGCGCCGAAGCCCGAGGAAGCGCCGAGGACGAGCGCCCAGCCGGAGAGCCGTATCGGTTCCGCATCCGTGGTCATCGTCGCTCGTCTCCTTGTCGGTGAAACGCGCGAGCATTCTATCATCCCGGCATGAGGCCGGTGATGAACCTCGCGGTGGCCTCGTGCTACCATGGCCCGGCCATGGCCAGGACGGCCGGTATCATTCTCATCGGAAACGAGCTTCTCTCCGGCAAGGTCGCGGACGCCAACGCCGTCTATCTCTGCCGCGAGCTCCGCGCCCTCGGCGTCGACGTGCGGCGCATCGTGGTCATCCCGGACGAGATCGAGAAGATCGCCCACGAGGTGGCCGAGTTCAGCCGGAGCTTCGACGTGGTCTTCACCTCCGGCGGGGTCGGCCCCACTCACGACGACGTGACCATCGAGGGCATCGCCCGCGCTTTCGGGGTGCCCGTGGTGCGCGACCAGGCCATGGTGGCCGCCCTCGAGGGCTTCTACGGGGGCCGCCTCAATCCCGCCCGCATCCGGATGGCCGAGATTCCCGAGGGCGCGGAGCCGATGACCGCCGACGGCCTCGTCTTCCCCGCGGTGATCATGAAGAACGTGCACGTCCTGCCCGGCGTCCCCGAGCTCTTCCGTCGAAAGTTCGAGGGGCTGAAGGAGCGCTTCCGCGACGTGCCGTTCTACCTGGCCAGTGTCTACGTGAGCGTGGGGGAAGGGATCCTCGCCGAGCATCTGAACGCCGTGCTCGAGCGTCATCCGGACCTGCTCCTCGGCTCCTATCCTGAGTTCTCGAATCCCGAGTACAAGGTGAAGGTGACCCTGGAATCCAAGGACCAGCTATACATGGAGCAAGCCCTCGACGACCTGCTCGGGCGCCTGCCTCCGTCCTCGCTCGTTCGCGTCCAGCGCTGAGCCCGCACCCTCCCTCTCTCCGCCTTGGCGAGGGAGAGAGCAAGCCTCGATCCGCGGCCGGGTGCTATCCTGTGCTCATGGTGGGCGGCTCGGCCGGGCTGGAGACGGCGTACCGGAACGCGGCGATCACGTGTGGTGCCATGTTGGCGAGCACTTTGCTCTATCCCGTGGCCGCGGTCATCGTCGGACTCGCCCTCGCTCCTTTCGAAGGCTTTGTCGGACCCACTCTGCCCCCGGGTCTTCGCATCGCTCTCTGGACGGCGGCCATTATCGTGGCCGGACTCATGGGGATCGTGCGCCGCGCCCTTCTCGGCACCTCCCCCGCCGGAGACACGGCGGGGCAGGCCCGGCGGCTGGTCTCGACGTCCCTCACCATCGCCGCCCTCGCCGAGGTGCCGGCCATCCTTGGCCTCGTGCTCTTCATGCTGTCCGGGCTGCGCGGCGACTTCTACGTCCTCTTCGTGCTCTCCCTCGTTCTC
>DASYQB010000353.1:0-2343 GCA_036005985.1 Candidatus Methylomirabilota bacterium
AGCATCTTGGAGTAGTCCTTGATGGCGCCATTGACCTTCTTGGGGTCGGAAAACGGCGGGATCTTGTCGAGGTCGACCACGATGGCCTTGACCTTCTTCGACCCCATCACCGCGCCGACGCCACCGCGCGCCGACAGCCGCGCCGGCCGGCCGTCCTTGTCGCTGAAGGCGATGCCCGCGATGAGCCCCTGGTACTCGCCGACGGGGCCGCAGAGGGCGATGGTCACCTTCTTGCCGTACTGCTTGTGGAGCATGGCCTGGGCCTCGAAGTTGCCTTTGCCCATGTAGGGCTCGGCCGAGTCGAACTCGATCGTCCCGTCCTTCTTGAAGTGGATGACCACCCAGTCGGGCGAGGCGCCGTGCAGGGTGAACCCAGCGATCTTCTGCTGCCCGAGGCCGTAGCTGAAGCTGCCGCCGCCATTGGCTTCCTTGATGCCGCCGGTCAGCGGGCTCTTGCAGCCCACGCTGGTGCGGTTGGCATTGGAGAAGCTGGTGCCCGCGAACGGTCCGGCCGAGAAGATCAGCGGGTTCTCCGGCGACAGCGGATCCACCGTGGCGGCGCCCAGGTCGAGCAGCGTCTTGGCGATGAAGTACCGCCCCGCCTTGACAATCTCCTCGCCGTGCATCTCGCGCTTGTCGAAGGTATGGTCGCCGAGCCGGAAATCGTAGTAGTAGCGCATTCGGTTACTCCTTAGGAGGTGTCGGAAATTGGATCGACTCCATGCCCCGGCCCGACTTCGGGCGCTCTGACCTGGTGGGTCAGACTGTAGTCCTGCATAGAGGGACCGTCAAGCCCGGCGCGTGCTCCCGCGCAGGGGCCCGGTCACACCGTGAGGCGAATGCGGAGGCGGAAGAGCGGCCACATCACCGCGAGCCACAGCAACACATTGGCAGCCGCCCAGGCGAGCGAGGCGATCTCCGGTGGCGCCCAGGGGGCGAAATAGGCATCGAAGAGCACGGCCTGGAGCGGCTGCAATCGGCCATCGGGCCCCGCGATCCTGATCGAGATCAACAGCTTCGCCAGGAGTGTCGAGAGAAAGAAGACGGTGAGCGCATTGACGCCCAGGATCTCGAACGGGCGCGTCCACCACCGCGACCCCCGCACCTCGATCAGCCAGTAGCCCACGGCCAAGGCCATCCATGCCGCACCCGCGGTGAACACCGCGTACGAGCCCGTCCACAGCGCCTTGTTGATCGGCAGCCAGGGCTCCCAGGCGAGGCCCAGGCCGATTCCCACCGCGCCCCCGACGAAGAGCCCCGTCGCGGTGTCCGCCGTCCCGAGCCCGCTGCGGACGAGCCGGCCGGCCAGGACACCGAAGAGCGTCGTGGCGATGGCGGGCACCGTGCTGAGAATCCCCTCGGGGTCGTAGACACGCCCGACGCGCCAGATGTGGGGACCGAGGACGAGCCGGTCGAGCCACGCGGCCACGTTGCCTTCCCTGTCCAGATTGCCCGCGCCGAGGCCCGGTACCGGCACGAGCTCGAGCGCCGCCCAGTACCCGAGGAGGGCGGCGGCGGCGATGACGACCTCCGTTCGCCAGCCCGAGACCAGGAAGAGGAGCGCCGCGGCGAGATAGCACACCGCGATGCGCTGGAGCACCCCGGGAATCCGGATCGTGGCCGGGTCGAAGCTCGGCACCGCGTGCAGAAACAGCCCGAGCGCGAAGATCACCGCGGACCGCCGGAGGATGCGCAGGGCCAGGCTCTCGCGGGAGGCGCCCTCCTCGAGGCGGCGGCCGAGGCCGAGCGGGATGGCGACGCCGACGATGAACAGAAAGAATGGGAAGACGAGGTCCGTCGGTGTCCACCCATGCCACTCGGCGTGCTGGAGCGGCCAGTAGACATAGCGCCAGCTCCCGGGAGTATTGACGAGGACCATCGCAGCCACGGTGAGCCCGCGAAACACGTCGAGGGAGAGGACGCGCCCGGCTGTGACCATCCCCAGAGCCTAGCGCCGTCCTCGATCAGCCACGACGAAAAATCGGATCAAAATCGGCTATCATGCCGGGCATGAGCCAGCACACGAACGGCCCGCTCTCTCCCTATTCCGTCCTGGACCTGACCCGCGCGCGCTCCGGACCCACCTGCGTGCGCCAGCTCGCCGACCTGGGCGCCAGCGTCATCCAGGTCGCCGCCCGCGAGGGTGAAGACGGCGACTTCTCCCGCCACGGCTTCGACGCGCAGAACCTGCACCGGAACAAACGCTCGATCACCCTCGATCTGAAGGCCCCGGAGGGCATCGAGATCTTGAAGAAGCTCGCGGCGAAGAGCGACATCCTCGTCGAGAACTTCCGCCCCGACGTGAAGACGCGCCTCGGCATCGACTACGAGACCCTGAGCGCG
>DASYQB010000354.1:0-2306 GCA_036005985.1 Candidatus Methylomirabilota bacterium
TCCGTCGTCCCCGCTCCGTCACCTGCATGCCGAGAATATCCGTGGCGAAGCTTTTCCAGGCCGGCATGTCGCTCACGCCGATGCCGAGATATGCGAGCTGAGAAACGCTCGTGGTCCCTCCCGTCGGCGGTGGTTAGGGCCACGATAGCCAACGCCTTCCCGGCCGTCAATGTTAGAATCGCCCGCGCCAGAGCATCGAAGCACGCCAAGGGAGGCGTCTCGGATGGGCCAATTCGGCATCGGGCAGTCGGTGAAGCGCTTCGAGGACGTCCGCCTCCTTCGCGGTGAAGGCCGTTTCCATCACGACGTCAACCTGCCCGGCCAAGCGCACATGGTGGTCGTGCGGTCCACCCACGCCCACGCGCGTATCCGCTCCATCGACACTTCGGCGGCCGCCGCCGCTCCCGGCGTGATCGCCGTGTTCACGGGGGCCGATCTCAACGGCCTCAGCACGATGAAGATGACCCTCAAGCGCAAGCGCCCCGACGGCTCGCCCATGTGGGCGCCCCCCCATCGGGGCCTCACAGGAGATCGCGCGCGCTACGTGGGCGATCCCCTCGCCCTCGTGGTCGCGGAGACGGCCCCCGAGGCCGCCGACGCGGCGGAGGCGGTCCGCGTGGACTACGAGCCGCTGCCCTCCGTCACCCGCACCGCGGACGCCATCGGCGGCGCTCCCGTCTGGGACGAGTGCCCCGACAATGTCTCCAACCTCTTCGAGGTGGGCGACAAGGCCGCCACCGATGCCGCCTTCGCAAGCGCCGCGCGCGTGATCCGTCGCCGCTACGTCATCACGCGGGTCCACGCCCAGTACATGGAGCCGCGGGGCGCCCTCGGGGTCTACGATGCGGGCGAGGACCGCTACACCCTCTATGCCGACGTCCAGTACCCGCATCGCGTCCGGAACGCCCTCGCCAGCAATATCTTCCAGGTGCCCGAGCACCAGATTCGCGTCATCGTGGGCGATATCGGGGGCGCCTTCGGCACCAAGGGCTGGCAGTATCCCGAGCATCGACTCACTCTGTGGGCGGCCCGCAAGCTCCGCCGACCCGTGAAGTGGGCGTGCGAGCGCCGCGAAGCCATTCCCGCTGACGAGCACGCCCGCGACAATGTGAGCGACGCCGAGCTGGCCCTCGACGCGGACGGGCGCTTTCTCGCCCTCCGCGTGAAGACCCTGGCGAACGTCGGCGCCTACGTCTCCTCGGACCGCAACCTCCTCGCCACCTTCTCGAATGTGCCGACGCTCGTCGGGGTCTATGCCTTTCCCGTTGCCCACGCCCAGGTGCTGTCCGTGCTGACCAATACGAATTCGACGGCGCCCTATCGTGGTGCGGGTCGTCCCGAGTCGACCTATGTCATCGAGCGGCTCATCGACGATGCCGCGCGCGAGCTCGGAATGGATCGGGTGGAGCTGCGCCGAAAGAACCTGATCTCTCCGCTCGCCATGCCCTACAAGACCGCCCTCGGCGTCACCTATGACTGCGGGGAGTTCGCCAAGAACATGGACGCCGCTCTCGACCTCGCAGACATCGCCGGCTTCCCCGCCCGCCAGGAGGCCTCGCGAAAGCGCGGACGGCTGCGCGGCTGGAGCGTGGTCAACCCCATCGAGCGCGCTGCCGGCCCGCAGCCGGAGTTTGCGGAGATCCGCTTCGCCCCGAGCGGCAGCGTCACCGTGCTCATGGGCACCAAGAATCAGGGCCAGGGCCACGAGACGACCTTCAAGCAGATCCTCCACGAGCGGCTGGGCATCGAGCCGTCCGAGGTGCGCTATATCGACGGCGACACCGATCGCGTGGCCTTCGGCATGGGCACCATGGGCTCGCGCTCCACGGTCATCGGCGGCTCGGCGCTGTGGACGGCGGCGGACAAGGTCGTGACCAAGGGCCGGAAGATCGCCGCGCGCCTCCTCGAGGCGGCGGAGGCGGACATCGTCTTCGCTGACGGGAGATTCACCGTGACGGGCACCGACAAGGCGGTGGCCATCAAGGAGGTGGCGCGCGCCGCCTTCCAGCCCGCACAGCTACCTCCCGGACTCGAGCCCGGCTTTTACGAGACGGGCACCTTCGCGCCCAAGCAGGACACGTGGCCCAACGGCTGTCACGTCTGCGAGGCCGAGGTGGATCCCGACACGGGCGCGGTGACCCTCGACCGATACGTGATCGTCGACGACGTGGGCACGGTGATCAATCCGGTCACCCTCAAGGGCCAGATCCACGGAGGCGTCGCTCAGGGCGTGGGCCAGGCCCTCATGGAGGAGGTCGTCTACGAGCCCGACTCGGGGCAGCTCCTCACCGCTTCCTTCATGGAAT
>DASYQB010000355.1:0-6011 GCA_036005985.1 Candidatus Methylomirabilota bacterium
CAGAAGTCGAATCCCTTTCCCAAGTCCATCTTCGAGAACGTGGCCTACGGTCCGCGCATCCTTGGCGTGTCCAACCGGTCCGATCTGGAAGGCATCGTGGAGCGCAGCCTGCGCAGTGCCGCCCTGTGGGACGAGGTGCACGATCGCCTCCAGGAGTCGGGCCTCGGCCTGTCGGGCGGCCAGCAGCAGCGCCTCTGCATCGCGCGGGCCATCGCGGTTGAGCCGGACGTGCTTCTCATGGACGAGCCGTGCTCCGCCCTCGATCCCATCGCCACCGCCAAGATCGAGGAGCTGATGCTCGAGCTGAAGAACAGCTACACCAGTGTCATCGTCACCCACAACATGCAGCAGGCGGCGCGGGTGAGCGACTACACGGGGTTCATGCTCCTCGGCGAGCTGGTGGAGTTCGGGGTGACGCGGGATCTCTTCACCAATCCCCGCGAGAAGAAGACCGAGGACTACATCACGGGCCGGTTCGGTTAATCCGGTTCGAGCTGAGACGGGCCCGAGGAGCCGTAGGCGAACGAGCCCGGTGAGGCGAGGGCTGAATAAGGAGCGGCTGCCATGCAAAGACATTTTCACGACGAGCTCGAAGCCCTCAAGCAGACCCTGCTCGCCATGGGCGGTCTGGTCGAGGACCAGATCCGTCGGGTCATGCGCGCGCTCATCGAGCGGGACGACGCCCTCGCCCAGGAGGTCATCGAGCGCGACCAGCAGGTCAACGCCTATGACGTGGAGGTGGATGAGACCTGCGTCAGTCTCCTCGCCCTTCACCAGCCCGCGGCGGGGGATCTCCGCTTCATCACCACCGCCATGAAGATCGTCACCGATCTCGAGCGCATGGGGGACCAGGCGGTGAACATCGCCCAGCGCGTTCTCGAACTGAACCGCGAGCCCCAGCTCAAGCCCTACATCGACCTGCCCCGCATGGCGGAGAGCGCCCAGCGCATGGTGAAGGAGAGCCTGGACGCTTTCGTAGCGCGGGACACCGAGCTCGCCCGCCGGGTGTGCGCGGAGGACGCCGAGGTGGATGCGCTCAAGGAGCAGATCTTCCGGGAGCTCCTGACCTTCATGATGGAGGACGCGCGAACCATTCCCAGGGCCATCCGGCTCATCCTGATCTCGCGCTTTCTCGAGCGCCTCGCCGATCACGCCACCAACATTGCGGAAATGGTGATTTATCTCGTGGACGCCAAGATGGTCCGGCACACCCTCGCCTGATGACCTGGGTGTATGCTGGAAGCGTGAGTCCGGAGCGCCGTTACCAGCTCCAAGATACCGAGGCCAATCAGCAGATTGACGCCCTCCTCGAGCGCCTGCGGGTGCCGGGGGAGTCGTGGCGTCTCGAATCCGAGCTGGTCACCACCGCCCTCAAGCTCTTCGAGGACGGTGCGGCCATCTCCGAGCTGAAGATCGCCAACGCCGCCCTCAAGGAGCTGCGCTACGGCTTCAAGGTCTTCTCGCCCTATCGGGGCGTCCCCAAGGTCACCGTCTTCGGCTCCGCGCGTACTTCTCCAGACCACGAGATCGCCGCCCAGGCCCGCACCTTCGGGAAGCGGATGACCGAGTCGGGATGGATGGTGATCACGGGCGCGGGCAGCGGGGTCATGGGCGCGGCCCAGGAAGGCGCGGGGCGTGAGCGCTCGTTCGGCATGAATATCCGGCTCCCCTTCGAGCAGGATGCCAATCCGTGGATCGCCGACGATCCCAAGCTCATCTCCTTCAAGTACTTCTTCACCCGCAAGCTCTTTCTCGTCCGCGAGGCGTGGGCCATGGCCTTCTTCCCCGGCGGCTTCGGCACGGGCGACGAGGTCTTCGAGTCGCTCACCCTGATCCAGACGGGCAAGGCGGAGATCGTGCCCTTGGTGCTCGTGGACGCGCCGGGTGGCACCTACTGGAGCAGGTGGCTGGACTTCGTGCGAGAGCACATGGCGGAGACGGGCATGATCTCGCCCGAGGACATGACCCTCTTCCGCGTCACCGACAGCGTGGAGGAAGCGGCGGCGGAGATCGAGCGGTTCTACCGCGTGTTTCATTCCTACCGGTTTGTGGGCGAGAGCCTGGTGATCCGGCTGCGGCACGCGCTGCCCACCACCACCGTGTCGGAGATCTCCCTGCGCTTCTCCGACATCCTCAAGGGCCCCGCCGACCAGGCGCCCCAGGCCCTGGAAGGGGAGCGGGGAGAGTTCCAGGAGCTGCCGCGCCTCGTGCTTCCGTTCAACCGCAGCGGCTTCTCCCGCCTGCGTCAGCTCATCGATTTTCTGAACGCGAGCTGAGCCTTAGGAGTCCGGCTCAGGCCGCTCCGCCGTCGTCTGGCATTTGACGCATACCCACGTGCGGAGCGGCGTGGGCATGTTGCGATCGCGGCGGAGGGTCCACGGGATGAACGCGATGGCGCCGCAGTGCGGGCAGCGCTCCGCCGTCTGTCCCGGGTGCAGCTCGGAGGGAAGCCAGGGGATCTTGGAATCCATGCGCGGGATTGTATCGTAAGATCTCCCGGGTGCCCACCGCATACCTCGTCCTGCTCGTCGCCAACGCCATCTACGGGACGAGCTACGTAGCCACCCGCATCGTCCTCCACGACGTGGGGCCGGCCACCCTCGCGGTGGCCCGGCTCGCTCTCGGCGCCATGGTCATCGTGCCCCTCGCCTTTCTCCAGCGCGCTCCCGACCGTCGCCTGTCCCGCGCCGACCGGTGGAATGTCTTCTGGATGGGAGTGCTGGGCTTCGCCGCCGCGTTCGGCTTCGCCAACTGGGGCATGGCGTGCTCCACCGCCACCCACGCCGCGCTCCTCATCACCGTCGAGCCCATCTCGCTCATCCTGCTCTCGCCGGTGTTTCTCGGGGAGCGGCTCACCCGACGCGAGCTGGTGGGCGCCCTCTTCACTCTCGTGGGCGCGGTGCTCGTAGTCCTCAACGGCCTTCCTGGCCTGAGCGTGACCTTCGCCCCGCACTGGCGCGGAGACATCCTGCTCGTGCTCTCCGGCCTTTCCTACGCCGCCTACTCGCTCATCGGTCGCGGCGTGCTCGCCCGCCACGCCGCCCTGCCGGTGACCGCGTGGTCCATCGCGTGGGGTCTGGTGGCCATGCTTCCCTTCGGAGCCCTCGAGTGGCTCGACGGCCATCGCCCGGTGTGGACGCCGGTGGCGATCTGGGGCTCGCTGTATCTCGCTCTCGTCGTCACCGCCCTCGGCTACCTCGTGTGGAACTATGCCCTCGAGCGAGTGGAGGCGCCCCGGCTCGCCCTGTTCGTCAACGTCCAGCCGGTGGTGGGTGCCTTGCTGGGAGTGTGGTGGCTTCGTGAGCCCCTCACGGCGTTCACGGTGATCGGCGGCATCCTCGTCCTGCTCGGCCTGCACTTGGCCATGCGGACCGGGCGCATGGTTTAGAATACGGCCATGCGACGGGTACGGGTGGGGCTGGCCCAGGTGAATCCGACGGTGGGAGCCATCGAGGCCAATGCGCGGCTCGTGGTGGACTGGATGGGGCGCGCCCGGAGCGCAGGCTGTGACCTCGTGGCCTTTCCTGAGCTGACGCTGACCGGCTATCCGCCCGAGGATCTGCTGTTCAAGCCCGCCTTCATCGAGGCGAATCTGCGCGCCCTCGCCGACGTGATGAAGCAGAGCAAGGGGCTGACCGCCGTGCTCGGCTACGTGGACAAGCGGGACGACATCTTCAACGCCGCGGCCGTGCTCCACGACGGCACCCACGCCGGCACCTACCACAAGCAGTACCTGCCCAACTACGGCGTGTTCGACGAGAACCGCTACTTCCAGTCGGGCACGGAATCCCCCATCTTCCTGGTGGGCGACGTGGCCATGGCCGCCAATATCTGCGAGGACATCTGGTATCCCACGGGCCCCACCACGCGCCAGGCCCTCGCGGGGGCGGAGCTGATCGTCACCATCAACGCGTCGCCCTATCACGTGGGCAAGGCGCAGTTTCGCGAGAAGATGCTGGCCACCCGCGCCTCCGACGACCTCGTCTGTCTCGCCTTCGTCAACACGGTAGGGGGACAGGACGAGCTGGTGTTCGACGGGCACTCCTTCGTGTTCAACGAGAAGGGCGAGTGCATCGCGCGCGGGCGGGCCTTCGAGGAAGACCTGGTGATCGCGGACATCGATCTCGACCAGGTGTTCCGGGCTCGCCTCCACGACTCACGGCGGCGGAAGGAGAAGCTCCACGCGGACGGGAGCACGCGGCGGATCTCGCTGCCCGCCCTCCCCCCGCGCGAGAAGGCCAAGCTGCCCGTGCACGAGGTGGAGGCGCTCGAGCCGGTGGAGGAGATCTACCGCGCCCTCGTCCTCGGCACGCGCGACTACGTGACCAAGAACGGCTTCAAGCACGTGGTGATCGGCCTCTCGGGGGGCATCGACTCGTCGATCGTGGCCGCGATAGCCGTGGACGCGCTGGGAGCGGCCAATGTCACCGGGGTGACCATGCCCTCGCCCTTTTCCTCCCCGGGCACGCGCAACGACGCGGCTCGCCTCGCCAACAACCTCGGCATCGATCTTCTCCGCGTGCCCATCACCAGCGTGCTCAAGGCGTACAAGCGGGTGCTCGCGGGAGCGTTCAAGGGGCTCAAGGAGGACGTGACGGAGGAGAATCTCCAGGCACGCATCCGCGGCAACTACCTCATGGCTCTCTCGAACAAGTTCGGCTGGCTCGTGCTCAACACGGGGAACAAGAGCGAGATAGCGGTGGGCTACACCACGCTCTACGGCGACATGGCGGGAGGGTTCGCGGTCATCAAGGACTGCCCCAAGACCCTCGTGTACAAGCTGTCGGAGCACGCGAACGTGCGCGCGGGGCGCGAGATCATCCCGAAGAGCGTCTTCACGCGGCCGCCGTCGGCGGAGCTCCGCCCGGGCCAGACCGATCAGGACTCGCTCCCTCCCTACGAGGTGCTGGACGCCATCCTGGAGTGCTACGTGGAAGGCGATATGGGGGTGGCGGACATCGTGGCCCGCGGGTTCGACGCGGCCACCGTGAAGCGGGTGATCGCCATGGTCGACCGCAACGAATACAAGCGCCGCCAGGGCGCCATCGGCATCAAGATCACCCCGCGCGCCTTCGGCAAGGACTGGCGGCTGCCGATCGTGAACCGCTTCCGCGAGTAGGGCGCTGCCCGGCTCGGTCGTCCTGTTCCTCCTCGCCGGCCTGGCCGAGATCGGCGGCGGCTACCTGATGTGCCTCTGGTGGCGGGAGGGCCGCACGTGGCCGCTCGGCCTGCTCGGCGCGGGCGCCCTCGTCCTCTAGCCGCCCCCTTCGGCCGGGTCTACGCGGCCTACGGCGGAGTGTTCGTGGTGCTCTCGCTGCTCTGGGGCTGGCTGGTCGACCGGGTGGTCCCCGACCGCTACGACGTGGCCGGCGTCGGCCTCTGCCTGGCCGGCGTCGCGCTCATGATGTACGCGCCCCGCGCCTCGTAGCCCGATGGGCGCGGGCGCCGGTCGGCGCATGGACCCGACCGACCATCTGCGTCGGCCGTGGCGCGTGCACGCCCTCGCCGCCGCCGAGGGCCTGGCGCTTCGCGACGTCTGGGAGGTGGCGGTCCCGCTCCCGGCCGGCGTGCCGCTCGAGCGGTGGCTCGAGGTCTTCCGCGCCGAGCCGCCGGGCCCGGCCTCGCGCGCGCTGTTCGGCCTGCGGAAGGCGATCGGGCGCCTGCTCGGCCTGGACCGCGGCGGCAGCGGCTTCGTGCCGGTCTACCGCGAGCCGGACGAGGTGCTCTCGCGCATCACCAATCGCACCGTGGTGGGCTTCCTGCACTACTCGCTGGTCGACCGCCGCCCGCGCCTCGCGATCTACGTGCGCCCGAACGGCGCGCTCGGGCGATGCTACATGGCGCTGATCGAGCCGTTCCGTCGCGGGGTGATCTATCCGGCGCTGCTCGCGGCGGGCGCGCGGGCCGCCACGCGGCTGGGCGCGACGGAGAGGTAGCCGGGCGGCCCGCGCTAGCGGGCCGGGAGGGCGTCGAGCGA
Organism: Candidatus Methylomirabilota bacterium; assembly: GCA_036005985.1. Taxonomy (GTDB): domain Bacteria; phylum Methylomirabilota; class Methylomirabilia; order Rokubacteriales; family CSP1-6; genus AR37. The sequence goes on from DASYQB010000355.1 coordinate 5,978, forward strand.
CTGCAGGGTGGCGAGGCGGCGGTAGATGCCGTCG
>DASYQB010000356.1:0-1707 GCA_036005985.1 Candidatus Methylomirabilota bacterium
AGGCGTCCGGCGGCTTTCTCGTGCTCGAGGAATGGCTCGGCACGTCGCCCGTCCGACACACCCTCGGCCTCTTCGATACCCGGGATTCCGCCACCGCGCGGGTTCAAGCGAGGGAGACGCAGCTCCTCGCCCAGCGCTACCAGAGGGTCTAGTCTAGTTGACCGCGGGCCGACACAGGAGTGAGGCCCCGCGGCTTCACGGGCGCAAGAGCGCCCTCAGTTCATCGGCCCGGGGGGCCGGCGCATCAGAGCGCCCAGATCCGCGCCCGGGATGGCGCGGCTGAAGAGGAATCCCTGAAACTCGTCGCACGACTCGCCCTTCAGGAAGGCGAGCTGCTCCTTGGTCTCGACGCCTTCCGCGATGACCTTGAGCTTCAAGCTGTGCGCCATGGCGATGATGGCCTTGGCGATCGCCGCGTCGTCGGAATCGGTGGTCACGTCGCGCACGAACGTGCGGTCGATCTTCAAGGTGTCGATGGGGAAGCGCTTCAGGTGGGCCAGCGACGAGTAGCCCATCCCGAAGTCGTCGATGGCCAGGGTCACGCCCATGGCGGACAGTCCATGGAGGATCTTCACGGCCTGATCCGCATCCTCGATCATCCCCTCCGTGATCTCGAGCTCGAGGTCGGTGGGCGCGAGTGCCGTCTCGCCGAGAATGCGCCGCACCGTGGCCACCAGGTTCGGATCGTTGAGCTGGCGCGAGGATAGATTGACGGACATGCGCGCCACGGCCAGGCCCTGCTCCCGCCAGGCTTTCTTCTGGCCACAGGCCTGGCGGAGCACCCACTCGCCCACCGGCAAGATGAGGCCGGTCTCCTCGAGCAGCGAGATGAACTGGGTGGGGGCGATCAGCCCGAGCTCGGGGTGCCGCCACCGGATCAGGGCTTCGACCCCGGTCAGCCGCGGGTGCGTCAGGTCGATCTGCGGCTGGTAGTGGACCTCGAACTCTCCCCGCTCGATGGCCCGGCGCAGGTCGGCCTCGAGCCGTAGACGCTCCGCCGCCTTCTCGTTCATGGAAGCGGCATAGAACTGGAACTCGTTCAGTCCATGTCGCCTCGCGCTGTGGGTCGCGGCCTCCGCGCTCCGGACGAGGGTCTCCGCGTCCTCGCCGTCCGGAGGGTAGAGGGCGATGCCGATGGCGGTGGTCATCACGAACTCGTGTCCCTGGACGTGGAAGGGCGGCTCGAAGGCGGCCTGGATCTTGCGCGCGATCGGGGCCACGTCGTCGGGGCTCCGGACCTCCACGAGGATCACCGCGAACTCCTCGGCCCCCAGGCGAGCCACGGTGTCGCCGTCGCGCACACACGAGCGCATGCGATAGGCGATGAGCTGCATCAAGCGATCGCCCACCGCCTGGCCCACGGTGTCGTTGATCACCTTGAAGCGCTCCATGTCGACGCGCAGGACGGCGACGAGCACGTTGTGCCAGTTGGCCCGCGCCAGCGACTGGTTGAGTCGATCGATGAAAAGAGCGCGGCTCGGCAGGTCGGTGAGCGAGTCGTGGTTCGCGAGGTGGCTCAGCCTCGCCTCCTCGCGCCGCCGAACCACCTCGGCTACCGCGCGGGCCGAGAAGATCCGCACCAGGGCCTCGGCCGCGGGATCGAGGCGCAGGGGCTTGTCGTGCATCATTCCGAAGTGGCCGAGGGCTTTTCCCTCCCGGTCGAAGAGCGGCTCGCCGAAGAAGCTCACGAGGCCCATCTCCCCGATT
>DASYQB010000357.1:0-4136 GCA_036005985.1 Candidatus Methylomirabilota bacterium
TCGAGGAGGGCGTGGCCATCAAGCCACCCATCGTCGAGCTCTATTACAAGTCAGACCCACTCGGCGATCCCATGTTCACGGAAGATCACGTGCGCATGCTCAAGCTCGCTTCCCCCAAGGAAGTGGCGTGGCTCAAGCGCATGGCTCTCAAGATCAACGCCCTCCTGCGGCCCCTCCTCAAGCGGAAGGGGCTGATCCTCGTGGACTTCAAGCTGGAGTTCGGTCGCCACGCGGGAAAGCTCTATCTCGGTGACGAGATCAGTCCCGACACCTGTCGGCTGTGGGACGCCGACACCCTCGAGAAGCTCGACAAGGACCGCTTCCGTCGCGACCTCGGCAACGTCGAGGACGCGTACCAGGAGGTCTACCGCCGCATCGTGGGCTCCGGCTCGTGAAGGCCCGCGTCCTCGTCCGCCTCAAGCCGGGCATCCTGGATGTCCAGGGCGCCTCCGTACAGCGGGCGCTCCAGGGCCTGGGCTTCGGCGAGGTACAAGGATTGCGGGTGGGCAAGGTCCTCGACCTCGAGCTGGACGGCGTGAGCGGGGATTCAGCCCGGCGGCGGGTGGAGGAGATGTGCGCGCGGCTGCTCACCAATCCCGTCATCGAAGACTACACGGTGGAGATGCTCGGCTGACCGCCGAAGCCCTTGTAAGATTCTGACGGGCAGGGTAGAGTGAGTTAGCACCCACACAGGGAGGACGGCTCGGCCCCATGAACTTCGGCGTGGTGGTGTTTCCGGGAACCTGGAGTGACTGCGATTTCCACTATGTCATCGGTGAGGTGCTCCACCAGCCGGTCCGCTATGTCTGGCATCGCGACAGCCAGCTCGCCGACTTCGACTGCTTGATTCTTCCCGGCGGCTTCTCCTACGGTGACTACCTGCGCGCGGGCGCGGTGGCCGGGCGCTCGCCCGTGGTGGAGGCGCTCCCCGAGTTCGTGGCCAAGGGCGGCGTGGTCCTCGGCTCGTGCAATGGCTTCCAGATCCTCTGCGAGTCCAAGCTGCTGCCCGGCGCCCTCATGCGCAACGAATGCCTGCAGTACCGCTGTCAGTCCACCTTTCTCCGCGTGGAGAACGCCGAGACCTCGTTCACCCGCGCCATGCGCCCCGGGCAGGTACTGAAGATGCCCATCTCGCACGGCGAGGGCAAGTTCTACGCCGATGCGGAGACGCTCCGGCGGGTGCGCGATCAGAAGCAGATCGTGTTCCGGTATTCCAGCGAGGACGGCCGCGTGGCCAAGGACGCCAACCCCAACGGCTCGCTCGACAATATCGCCGGGCTCATCAACGAGGAGGGGACCGTCCTCGGCCTCATGCCCCATCCGGAGCGCGCCAGCGAGAACGCCATGGGCGGCACGGATGGCCTGCTGATCTTCCACTCGCTCCTCGGCAGCCTGGTCGAGGATGGCTCATTCCTCAAGAGGTAGGAGGCATGCGTCTGGGGTGGAGACGGGGTGACAGGGGCGGAGCCTAAGGTCACTCTGGAGCTGGCCCTCGCCTCAGGCCTCACCGGCGAGGAGTACGACCGCATCATCCGGCGGCTCGGCCGGGAACCCTCCTATACCGAGCTCGGTCTCTTCGGAGCCTTGTGGTCGGAGCACTGCGCGTACAAGCACTCGCGCGTCTTCCTGCGCGGGCTGCCCACCACGGGACCTGCCGTCCTCCAGGGCCCGGGCGAGAACGCGGGCATCGTGGATCTGGGTGGCGGCCTCGCGCTCGCGTTCAAGATCGAGAGCCACAATCATCCGTCGTTCATCGAGCCCTTCCAGGGCGCGGCCACCGGGGTGGGCGGCATCCTCCGCGACATCTTCACCATGGGCGCGCGTCCCGTCGCCATCCTCGACTCCCTGCGCTTCGGCAATCCCGGAGATCCGAAGACGCGGCGGCTCATCGAGGGCGTGGTCGCGGGCATCAGCTGGTACGGCAACTGCTTCGGCGTGCCCAATCTGGGCGGCGAGGTGAAGTTCGCTCCGGAGTACGCGGGCAATCCCCTCGTCAACGCCATGGCCGTCGGGCTCGTCCGCAGGGACAAGATCTTCCGCGCGCGCGCGGAGGGGCCCGGCAATCCCGTCTTCTACGTGGGAGCGAAGACCGGGCGTGACGGCATCCACGGGGCGACCATGGCCTCCGCCACCTTCGATGAGGGAGCCGAGGAGCGCCGGCCCACCGTGCAGGTGGGCGATCCCTTCACGGAGAAGCTTCTCCTCGAAGCCTGCCTCGAAGCCATGGAGACGGGAGCGGTGCTCGGCATACAGGACATGGGCGCGGCCGGACTCGCCTGCGCCTGCTCGGAGATGCCGGCGCGAGCGGGTACGGGCATGGAGGTGGAGCTCTCCCGGGTGCCCCAGCGCGAGTCGGCGATGACGCCCTACGAGATCATGCTGTCCGAATCGCAGGAGCGCATGCTCCTCGTGGCCGCCCGCGGTCGCGAGGTCGAGGTGAGGAACGTCTTCGCCAAGTGGGAGCTGGATGCGGTGGAGATCGGCCGGGTCACCGGCGACGGCATGCTGAGAGCGACCATGCACGGGACCCTCGTGGCGGAGGTGCCGGTGACGGCACTGGCCGACGAGGCGCCGGTCTACGAGAAGCCAACGGCGCGTCCCGCCTGGCAGGATGGCCTGGAAGCCTTTGATCCTCTCTCGCTCCCCGCGCCGGCCGATCCAGGCGAGACCCTGCTCGCTCTGCTCGCCTCTCCCGGCATCGCCTCCAAGGAATGGGTGTACCGGCAGTACGACATGCAGGTCGGCATCAATACATTGGTGATGCCGGGGTCGGATGCCGGAGTCCTGCGTATCAAGGGCACCCGGAAGGCCGTGGCTCTAACCACCGACTGCAACAGCCGTTTCGTGTACGTGAATCCACGCGCCGGCGCCGCCATGGCCGTGGCCGAGGCGGCGCGGAATCTCGCCGTCACCGGCGCCAAGCCCCTCGGCCTGACGGACTGTCTCAATTTCGGCTCGCCCGAGCGTCCAGAAATCCTCTGGCAGTTCAAGGAGGTGGTGGCGGGCATCACGGAGGCCTGCCGCGCGCTCGATATCCCGGTGGTCGGCGGCAATGTCTCCTTCTACAATGAAACTCTGGGGCAGGCGATCCTGCCCGCACCGGTGATCGGCATGGCCGGGCTCATAGACGAAGCGGACAGCCGTCGCACCCAGTGGTTCGAGGCGGAAGGGGACCGGATCGCCCTGCTCGGTCCGGACGATGTGAGCCTGGGCGGCTCCGAATACTTGTGGCTGCTCCATGGACGGGTGGCGGGCAGACTGGCGCCTCTGGACCTGGGACAGGAAAGGCGAGTCCACGAGGCCTGCCGCGCGGCCATCGCGGCCGGGCTCCTGCGCGGGGCCCACGATTGTGCGGAGGGGGGCCTGACCGTGACGGTGGCCGAGAGCTGTGTCAGCGGGCCGCGCCTGTTCGGGGCCCAGATCGATCTGCCCGCGGGGAACGAGCGCGCCGATCTCCTCCTCTTCGGAGAGGGGCCGTCGCGGGTGGTGGTGTCGGTGCGGCCGGAGTCGGAGCGCCACTTCGAGCAGCTCATGGGTGAGTTCGCGCTGCCCTGGCGATGGATAGGGCGAGTGGGGGGCGAGGCCCTGGTGATCAAGCGGGAGGGGAGGCCCATGGTCGAGGTGTCTGCCGATCGTATGGCTCATTCGTGGAGGAGCGGCTTTGAGCGACATGTCGCCTGAAGACGAAGGACTCGAGCTCGACGACAAGTTCCACGACGAGTGCGGCCTCTTCGGCATCTGGAATCACACCGAAGCGGCCAACGTCGCCTACCTCGGCCTCTACGCGCTCCAGCATCGCGGCCAGGAGTCGGCGGGCATCGCGGCCACCGACGGTCACGCCTTCCACGTGGAGAAGGCCATGGGGTGGGTCGCCGACGTCTTCAGCCGGGACCGCCTCAAGCGTCTGCCCGGCCATCGGGCCATCGGTCACGTGCGCTACTCCACCTCGGGCAGCTCGAATCTTCGCAATGCCCAGCCCATCACCGCCACCACCGCCCACGGACCGGTGGCCATCGCGCACAACGGCAACCTCGTCAATGCCGAGGAGCTGAGACGGCAGCTCGAGGCCGACGGCGCCATCTTCCAGTCCTCGTCCGATACGGAAGTGATCCTGCACCTCCTCGCCCGCGCCGAGG
>DASYQB010000358.1:0-2729 GCA_036005985.1 Candidatus Methylomirabilota bacterium
GCGGACGGAGGCGAGATCCTCGGCCGCCTTGATGGGGGACGACTTCCGGTAGCTCCGGCCGTAGAACGTCCACGCGCTGCAGAACGAGCAGTCCCAGGGACAGCCGCGCGTCAGCTCGGCGGACGCGCAGGGGTCGAGCACGCCGATGAAGTATTTTTTTCGATTCCGCGTGAGATCGCGCGCGGGCAGAAAGGCATCGAGGTCCTCGAGGAGCGTGGGCGAGGGACCGCGACCCTGGACGGTCACCACCCCGGGGAGGGTGGAGAGCTTGGGATCGCCGATCGCCTCCAGCACGCGGGGAGCGATGACCTCGCCTTCACCACGGACCACGCAGTCGATGGCCCCGTTGCCGTGCTCGAGGAGCTCGTCGGCGATGAAGGACCCGCTGTGCCCCCCGATCATGAAGAAGCAATCGGGAAGGAGCCGCTTCGTCTCCTTGGCGAAATCGATGATCTCGGGCGCGTTGGCGAGGTAGTTCATGGAGAAGCCGACGGCCTGGGGCCGGAAGGACGCGAGCTCGGCGCGATAATCGGCCGCGGTGAAGATCTGGAGGTCGAGGACGCGGACCTCGTGGCCGGCCGCGCGTATCGACGCGGCCACGCGCTCGAGTCCGATGGGCTCGAGACGCAGATAGAGCTCGGAGTACATGAGCGCGCTGGGATGGACGAGGAGAACTCGCATGGCGCTCAGTATACCCGCGCCTCGCGGGGCACGGAGCTTTCCCTGCCCAGGCCGATGTCGGCCGAGGGAAGATTTTTCCCTTTCTGGAAGACGGCACGATACGCTTCGAGCCCGCCGTCGCGATGGAGATGCGCCCCCGCCCAGAGATAGATCTGGAAGAGCCGGAACACGCGCTCGCCGAACCGGCTCACGACGTCCCGCCTCGCCGCCTCCAGGTTGCGCGCCCACGCCTGCAGGGTGAGGTAGTAGCTGTGCCGGTCGTTGTGGAGGGCGACCGGCTCCAGCTCCGTCCGGTTGGCGGCGGCGAGGAGCTCGGGGAGGACCACCGGCGTGTGATCGCCGGGGAACACGTAGCGGTAGGTGAAGGCGCTCACGTCGAACTTCTTCCTCCCCGCCGCGAAGTCCATGTACACGCGTCCGCCCGCCTCGAGGAGCTCGTCGAATTTCTTGAACAGCCCGGGATAGTCGGGAAGGTGCTCCATGACGCCGCAGAGCACGATGGCGTCGTACCGCTCGCCCGGAGCGTAGGCGAAGATGCTCTCGTAGGCGACGCGGAGCCGGGCGGGCAGGGTGTGGGTGGCGCACCATTCGGAGAGATAGGCGAACTGCTCGGGCGAGATGGTCAGCATGGTCACGTCGGTGCCGCGGGAGGCCGCGTAGCCCGCAAAGGAGCCCCAGCCTCCGCCCACGTCGAGCACCCGGCGGCCTGGACCGAGCCGGCAGATGTCCATCACGTAGTCGAGCTTGTTCTGGGCCGCCTGCTCGAGCGTCTCGTCCTCCGTGGTGTAGACGGCCTGGGAATACAGACGGAATTTCCGGTCGAGGAAGGAGAAGTAGAACTCGTTGCCGTAGTCGTAGTGCTGGGGCACCCACGTCTTGTCCGCGCCCACCTCGCCATAGAGCCAGGGCTGCACGAAGCGCCACAGGGACGCAAGGGGGTGACGGTCGGAGAGGAACCGCCGCAGGTCGAGGGCGGCGAGCATGTCGCCGTCGAAGTCGATGTCACCGTGCATGTAGGCCTCGGCGATGCGCGTCTCGTCGAGCGAGCCGAGGGCACGCCAGCCCCGGCCGCTGGCGAGACGCAGGGTGAAAGCGGGCAGGCCGTGGGCGGCGCCGATGCGATGCGTGGCGCCTCCCGGCACCACGAGGTCGAAGACGGGGGCGCCCGCGCCGGAGACACGCTCGCGGAGGAGCCGCACGGCGTAGGGGACACGTTCCGAGGCCGACATTGCCGCAAGAAGGTAAGACGGGCATTGCGGAGTGTCAAGGTTATTGACCCTCCGTTGCCGGGGAGGCTACTCTCGTCAAGGCCGCGCGCACTCCCGCGCGCGGCATCCACGAAAGGCTGCCATGCATTGTCCGCGCTGCCGGGGCGAGAACCCGGCGTCCGCGCGCTTCTGCACCCAGTGCGGGGCGCGCCTTCAGCGCCAGTGCCCCGGGTGCAGCGCCGAGCTCGGGGACGGCGTGCGCTTCTGCCCCCAGTGCGGGCGGCCCGTGGAGACATCGCGGCCCGCCCAGACGCGCTTTACCTCGCCCGAGACCTACACACCGCGGCACCTCGCGGAGAAGATCCTCACCGCCCGCACCGCCCTCGAGGGGGAGCGCAAGCAGGTCACGGTGCTCTTCGCCGACCTCAAGGGCTCCATGGAGCTGCTCGCCGATCGCGATCCCGAGCAGACGCGCAAGCTCCTCGATCCCGTGCTCGAGTACATGATGGACGCCGTCCACCACTACGAAGGCACGGTGAACCAGGTCATGGGCGATGGGATCATGGCGCTGTTCGGCGCGCCCCTCGCCCACGAGGACCACGCCGTGCGCGCCTGTTACGCTGCCCTGCGCATGCAGGAGTCGGTGCGGCACTACGCGGACGAGGTCCGCCGCGCCGAAGGCATTCCCATCCAGATTCGGGTCGGGCTCAACTCGGGCGAGGTGGTGGTGCGGTCCATCGGCAGCGACCTCCGCATGGACTACACGGCAGTGGGCCAGACCACCCATCTCGCGGCGCGCATGGAGCAGATGGCGGCCCCCGGCACGGTGCTCACCACGGG
>DASYQB010000359.1:0-7351 GCA_036005985.1 Candidatus Methylomirabilota bacterium
ACTTGGACTTACCGCCGCCGTAGGGTGCGCCGGGGGAGGGCAAGGCGTCGCTCCCTCGAGCTCTTCGCGGAGATGGTGCGGCTGCCCGCCTCGCCTAGACCGCCGACCAGCGCCGCTCGAGCTCGGCCGCTACCTCGGCTGGTCGCTCGAGCTGCCACCAGTGCGAGCACTGGGAGAACTGAACGAATCGCGCGCGGGTCTTCTCGGCCAGCCGTGCCCCGAAGTCGACCGAGACGTACGGATCCTTCTCTCCCCAGAGCACCAGCCCGGGGGCCGAGACGCGACGGAGGTCGTCTTCCCACTCGGCGCCGACATTTACTGCCGAGCGATACAGCTTGAGGATGCACTGCTTCATGGTCGCGTCGAGCTTGCTGCCCGCCCTCGCGGCATCCGCGGCGGGTACGCCGGCGGCCACGAGAGCGCCCTGAAGCATCTCCGGGGTCAGGTCGGCCATCACCTTCTCGCCCAGGCCGGGAGTCTGCCAGGCGCGCGCCGCCTGATGCCATACGTACTCACGGTCGAGTGGCGCCGCGCCCGCCGCCCAGCTTCGCACCGCCGTGGGCTGCACCGACACGACGCGCGCCACGAGGAGTCCGCCCCAATCGTGCCCCACGAGATCGATGGGACCAGACAGGAGGGCGAGCTGCGCGAGGATCCAGTCGACGTACTCGTCCTTGGTGGCGCCGAACCCGGCGGGCAGCGGACAGGCGAAGCCGGGGAGAGCCAGCCGCACCACGTCCTTCCGGCCAAGACGGGAGACGACGGCGTCCCACACTTCCGGTGTGTCGGGGACTCCGTGGACGAAGACGGCGGGCATACGATCAGCGACCCGGCGACATCAACCCTACTTCGTCACCGCCTTGTCGATGAGCAACGCATCGACGGCTCGTCACTTCTCGTTGGACAGGACGAGGGTGCCCGCGGCCGAGAGCATGCCGCCCATGCCGTTCACCAGCGACACGTTGCACTTCGGCACCTGACGCGCGCCGCACTCCCCCCGAAGCTGTCGCGCCGCCTCGATGATGGGGAAGATGCCGTACATGCCCGAGTGCGTGTAGGAGAGGCCGCCGCCGTTGGTGTTGATGGGCAGGGAGCCGCCCGGGGTGGATTTGCCGTTTTCGAAGAAGCTCACACCCTCGCCGGATTTGCAGAAACCGAGGGACTCCAGCATGATCGGCGGCCCCGAGGTGAAGGCGTCATAGAGCATGATGTGGTTGAAGTCCTTGTAGCTCACTCCGGCCATGCCGAAGGCCTTGGCCCCCGAGAGGCGCGTGGCCTCGCTGAAGGTCAGGTTCTTCATCTGAGTCAGGCTCACGTGCTCCGTCGCCTCCCCCGCCCCGCGCACGTAGACGGGCTTCTTCGCGCAATCCTTGGCGCGGTCGGCCCGCGTGAGCACCACCGCTCCCCCCGCATCGGTGACCAGGCAGATGTTCAGAAGATTGAAGGGGTAGCACACGGGACGCGAGTTGAGGACATCCGCGACGGTGATGGGCTCGCGGTTCTTCGCCTTGGGATTGAGGGCGGCCCACTGGCGCGTGGAGACCGCCACCTGCGCCCACTGCTCGAGGGTGGTCCCGTGCTCGTGCATGTGACGCGTGGTGATCATGCCGAACATGGTGGAGGCGCCGCCGAAGCCGAAGGGCGCCTCGTACTGTCCGGGAATCGCGGTGTCTCGCCGCGGAGTCACTCCCACGCCCGATCGCCCCGACTCACCATGGCAGACCACCGCCACGTCGCAGAGCCCATGGTGCAGGGCCACGAGGGCGTGACCCACCATGATGATGAAGGAGCAGCCACCCACCGTGGTGCCGTCCACGTAGCGGGGCACGATGCCGAGCGCTTCCCCGATGGTGGCGGGCGAATGCTGGCCGGCCGTGAAGATCCCGTCCACGTCGCTCACCTTGAGGCCGGCATCCCGCACCGCGTTGCGCACTGCCTCGACGTGCAGGGAGAGCTGGCTCTTGTGGGGGAGCGTGCCGAGCTCGTCGCTTTCCTCCACGCCCACGATGCACACGGAGTTCCGGAGCTCTTTCATCGCGCCCCTCCGGCGGGCCGGAAGAGAGGCAAGGTGATCTCGTCGGTTTGCTTCTCGAAGACGACTTCCACCGGCATGTCGCAGCGGATCTTCTTCGGGTCGGGCTCGATGCCGATGAGATTGGACATCAGGCGCGGCCCCTCCTCGAGCTCGATCATGGCGAGCACGAAGGGCGGCTTGATCTTAAAGGCCTTGTTGAAGGTCTGATAGCCGATCTCGAACGAGAAGAGCTTGCCCCGCCCGCTCGCCTGGAACCACTCGATGTCCGAGGCGTGGCAGTGCGGACAGAGCACCCTCGGATAGAAGAAGGCGCGATGACAGGCACGGCAGCGGGGGAGCATGAGCTTCTGCTCGCGCAGGCCGTCCCAGTAGGGCTTGGCTTCCGGCGTGATGGGCTGGGGCAGCGGGCGCTCGAGTTCCATGGCTCTCCGTTCCGTGGCGAGATTGGGTTGAACCCTTGGGAGAGTAGACAGAGCGGACCGCGAAATCAAGGGCGATCCGGATCCCGCGGTACGGCTCAGTAGGGGCGGCTTTCGCGTCCCATCAGCTCACGAGCCACGATGGTCTTCATCACTTCCGCGGTGCCGTCGCCGATCTCGAGCCCGATGACGTCGCGCATCCGCTGCTCCAAAGGCAGCTCGTCGGTGTAGCCATAGTGGCCGTGGAAGAGCAGGCACTGGTGAATGGTCTCCACCGCCAGCTTGGGTCCCCACCACTTGGTCATCGCCGATTCCTTGCTGTGGGGCAGACCCTGGTCGGCCAGCCACATCGCGCGATAGCAGAGCCCGCGGCAGGCGTCGATGTGGGTGGCCATCTCGGCGATCCTGAACGAGATGCCCTCGAAGGTGGCGAGGGGCTTGCCGAAGGCCCGGCGCTCCTTGACGTAGCCCATCGTCTCTTCCAGCGAGACCTGCGCCACGCCGAGGGAAGCGAGGGCGATGCCGACGCGGTTGTAGTCGAAGCCGCGCATGACCTGGTAGAAGCCCTGCCCTTCGTCTCCCAGGCGGTGCGAACCGGGGATACGCACGTGATCGAAGGAGAGCACGGCGCGGCCGACGCAGTGCGAGCCCATGTCCCGAAGGGGACTCCGCGCCACGCCGGGCAGATCGAGGGGCACGAGGAACGCCGTCACACCGCGCGCGCCCCCCGTCGAGCCGGTGCGGGCGAAGAGCACGGCGGACTGCGCAGCCATGGCCAGGCTGATACCCGACTTCTCGCCCGTGATCAGATAGCCGTCGCCGTCCCGCTCGGCGCGGCAGGCAAGGTGCGCGGCGTCTGATCCCGCGCCGGGCTCGGTCAGGGCGAGGGCGATGACCTCCTCTCCGCGCGCGGTGGGGGGAAGCCATCGCGACTTGACCTCCTCGGTACCCGTGGCACCCACGATCTCGCCGGCCAGCCCCGCGAGCTGAATGCCGTAGGTGCACCCGAAATCCCCGCGGGCCACTTCCTCCATGGCCAGACCGAAGGTCATGTAGTCGGACTCCTGGCCTCCGTAGGCGGCGGGGATGCGCAGGCCGAGGAGGCCCAGCTCGCCCATCTGGCGCCAGGCCGACCACGGAAATTCCCCCGTGCGGTCCCAGTCCCGCGATCGCGGTGCGAGCTCTTTGCGCGCGAAGGCACGAAGCGTCTTGACCAGCTCCTCCTGCTCGGCGGTGAGTGCGAAATCCATGGATCCCTCGGTGTCTACGACGCGTTGAACACGGGCTTCCGCTTCTCGGCGAAGGCGCGCAGACCCTCCGCCGCCTCGCTCGAGCGCATGTGAGCGGCCACCAGCGAGAGCTCGAGCTCGAGCCCGCTCACCAGATCGGCATCGAAAGCGCGGTTCACGAGCATCTTCACGGTGCGCGTGGCCGAGGCGCTGCCCGCGGCGAGCGCGCCCGCCATCTCGTCCACCACCGCCGCAAGCGTGCCCGCGGGAGCCACGCGATTGACGAGGCCCCACTCGAGGGCCTGGGCCGCGCTGAGCCAGCCGCCGAGCAGCATCATCTCCTTAGCCCGACGCGCTCCGATGAGGCGGGGGAGGCGCTGGCTTCCTCCGCCGCCCGCCACCAGGCCGAAGTTGGCGTGCTGGTCCCCGAGCCTCGCTGCCTCGTCGGCCACCACGAGGTCGGCCACCAGAGTGAGCTCGAGCCCACCCGCGAGGGCCAGGCCCTGGACGCCCGCCACCACCGGCACGGGCAGCGCCTCCACGCGATTGAACACCCGGTGCCAGAGGCGCATGAAGCGCGACCATTTGTCGGGATCAGGCGAGAGCTCGCGCACCGCCTTGAGGTCGGCGCCCGCGCAGAACGCGCGGCCGGCCGCGGTGAGGGTGACGGCGCGCACCGACGCGTCGCTCTCTACCGCCGCGCACACCGCGTCGAGATCCTCGAGCAGACGGGGGCTGATGGCGTTGAGCTGGTCGGCTCGGTTGAGGACGACGCGCGCGATGCCGTCCTTGGCCGCGTAGGTGACGGTGCTGAGATCCATGGGCTCTCCTCTGGGCCGGGGAACGTTCCGGCGCCGGGTCACATCATGGTATACCCGCCGCTCACGGACAGGGTCTGGCCCGTGATGAATCCCGCGGCGTCCGAGGCGAGGAAGAGGACGGCGCCCGTCACGTCCTCGGGCTTGCCGATGCGCCGCAGCGGATAGGCCTTGGCGATGCGCGCCTGCATCTCGGGCGTGCCCCACGCGCGATTCACCTCGGCCGCCCACATGCTCAGGTCGCCGAACTCTTCCTCGGAGCTGGGCATGGTCATGCCTGGACACACCACATTGAGGCGGATGCCGTGGCGGCCCACCTCACGCGCGAGGCTCTTGGTGAGGGCGATCACTCCGGCCTTGCACGCGCCATAGACGGCTTCCCGGAACTCGCCCATGCGCCCGGCGTCCGAGCCCATGCTCACGATGGCCCCGCCCTTGCGCGCGATCATGCCGTCGAGCACGGCGCGGGTGCAGTTGATCATGCCCCACAGGTTGAGCTGGACCTCCTTCTCCCACTCCGCGCGCTCCTTCTCGACGAAGAGACGATCGAGCGTCCAGCCCACGTTGTTGACGAGCACGTCCACCCGACCGGTGCGCGCCTCGACATCGCGGACGGTGGCGAGGACGGAATCCCACTTGGTCACGTCGGTGGGGGCGACCACCACGGAGGCCGCCCCCGCGGTGCGCGCCTCCCCCGCCGTCTTCTCTCCCTGCCCCGCGTCGATCTCGGCGATGGTGACGTGGGCGCCTTCGCGGGCGAAGGCGAGCGAGATGGCCCGCCCGATGTTGGAGCCGCCGCCCGTCACGATGACACTCCTACCCTTGAGGTTCAGATCCATGCGTTCGGTCCTCGCTCTGATGGAGATGGAGATCGGCGCCGTCTACCACGCCGTGGTCTGGCCACCGTCAAGATACACGGTCTGCCCGGTCATGAAATCGGAGGCGGCGGAGGCCATGTACACGGCGAGAGCGGCCGCTTCCTCCGGCTCGCCGATGCGGCGCGCGGGAATCTTGGAGAGAAAGCGCTCGCGGGTCTTCGCCTCCGCCATGGCCGCGCGCGGGATGTCGGTGTTCATGTAGCCGGGAGCGAGGCAGTTGACCTGGATGCCGTGCCGCGCCCACTCGGCGGCCAGGCTGCGCGTGAGGCCGCCCACCGCCGCCTTGGTCGCACAGTAGACGGCATAGCGCGGCACACCGAGGACGCCGTACATGGAGCCGACGTTGATGATCTTGCCTCGCCCGCGCGCGATCATCCCGGGGGCCACTACCCGCGCACACCGGAACATCGACGTGAGATTGGTGGCGAGGACGGTGTCCCATTCCTCGTCGGTCACCTCGAGCGAGGGCTTGTCGAGGGTGATGCCCGCGTTGTTGACGAGGATGTCGATGGGGCCGAGCGCCGACTCCGCTTCCTTCACCGCCCGCTCGATCTGCTCGCCCCGAGTGACGTCCATCTGGAGGGCGCGCGCCCGTCCCCCCGCCGCTTCGATCTCCGCGGCGGCGGCCGTGACCTGCTCCAGGTCGCGCGCCGCGCACGCCACGCCCGCGCCCGCGTGGGCGAGGGCCCGCGCGATGGCCCGGCCGATGCCCCGGCTCGCCCCCGTGACGAAGGCGGTGCGGCCATCGAGCGAGAACGCGTCTTCCACCCTCAGCGCCCCGTCACCGAGCCGGACTCGGCGGCCAGGCGGTCGGCCACGAGCTGTCGCAGCCGATACTTCTGGATCTTGCCGCTCGGGGTCATGGGAAATTCCGACACGATCTCGAGGCGCTCCGGGAACTTGTAGCGGGCGAGCTGCTGGCCTTCAAGATACGCGGTGACCTCGGCCAGGGTGAGGGATTGGCCCTCGCGAGGAATCACCACGGCGCAGCAGCGCTCGATCAGCCGGGGATCCGCCATGGCCACGATGGAGACTCCGGCGATCTTGGGATGCGCGTAGAGGAGATTCTCGACCTCGACCACGGGGATGTTCTCGCCGCCCCGGATGATGATGTCTTTCGACCGCCCCGTGATCGACACGTAGCCGTCGGTGTCGAGGGTGGCACGGTCACCCGTCTTGAACCAGCCGTCCTTCGTGTGTCCGTCCGCCGTGAACTGGGGCCGCTTGCAATACCCGACGAACTGGAAGGGGCCGCGCACGAGCAGCTCGCCTTCGACTCCCGGCGGAACGGACGCCCCGCCCTCGTCCACCACGCGGAGCTCCATGCCGGGGAGGGGTGAGCCGTCGGTGCTCACCACTTTCTCCTCGGGATCGTCGAGCCCGTTGCAACTCACCAGCCCGTTCTCCGTCATGCCCCAGCCCGCCGAGATGGCACATCGGAGCCGCTCGCGCGCGTCCTTCACGAGCTGGCGCGGAATGGGCGCGCCCGCGGAGATGAACACGCGGAGCGAGCTCAGGTCGCACGCCGTCCTCACGTAGGTCAGGTCGCGCAGAAAAGGCGTGGCGCCCATGGTGAACGTGACGCGCTCGGCCTCGATGACCTGCGCCGCTTCCTCGGCGTTCCAGATGTCCATCCAGACCACGGTGGCCCCGAGGAGCAGGTTGAGACAGTGACTGTAGAGATATCCCGTCTGGTGACCCAGGGTGGAGGCCATGAGCAGCACGTCGCGCTCGGTGAAGGCCAGGCGCTCGATCAGGGGATAGAGAGCGGCCAAGCCCGTGTTCGGGGTATGCATCACGCCCTTGGGCTCGCCGGTCGTCCCGGAGGTGAAGATCACCTCGTTCACGGCGTTCGCTCCCCCGCCCGGCAGGGGCCGGCGTCCCGGCTTCGCCTCCCACGCGGTGTCGGTGAGTGCGGCGAAGGGCTCCATGCCCGCCGGCGCGGAACCCCGGGCCACGAAGACACGCTCGA
>DASYQB010000360.1:0-8520 GCA_036005985.1 Candidatus Methylomirabilota bacterium
AGGTGAGCGCCTTCTTGTAGGCGACGATCGCGTCGTCGAACTTTCCCTGCTGGGCGAGAGCGATCCCGAGATTGTGCTGGAAGTCCGGGTTGTTCTTGTCGAGGTCGATGGCCGCCTGGATCTCGGCCTGGCCATCGACGGTGCGGCCCAGGTTGAGGTAGACGAGACCCAGGGTGTTGTGGAACTGGGCATTCTCGGGGTCGAGCTGTATCGCCTCCTTGAGGGAGGCCAGGCCCAGCGACAGGCGATTGTCCGTCAGGTTGCGCACGGCAATGTCGTAGCTGTTCTTGGCCTGAAGCTTACGAACCTCTTCGTCTTGCGCGCTGGTGCAGCCGGCGAGGAAGGCCAGCGCCGTCACCGCGAAGAGGTGAGCGGTGAACGAGCCGCGCCGTCTTGACAGGGTTGTAATCCCCCTGTTACCGTTCATGTTCGTGCCAACCTACGAGTACGAATGCCTCAAGTGCCCCCGCGTATTCGAAGTGCGCCAGCGCATCACCGAGCCCACCCTCACCACGTGCGACCGCTGTGGCGGGCCTATTCACCGTCTGCTGTCTGCCACCCCGTTCATCCTGAAGGGCGGCGGCTGGTACGTCACGGACTATCCGTCGGAGGCGCGCAAGCAGGCGTCGAAAGCCGAATCCTCGTCGAGCGACTCGGCCGCGCCTTCCTCCACACCTGCCGCGGAGAAGTCTAGCACGTCGACCGACGCGTCCTCCGATAAGGCCAAGCCGGCCAAGGCGGAGAAGCCGAAGTCGGGCAAGGCGAAGCCCGCCAGCTCCGACTCCTAGTCCCGCTTCACCACCACCGGCGCGCCGCGTCCGAGCCCGAGCGTGGCCTGGGCACTGCCCTCCCGAACGAAGACCTCGAGGCGACCCGTCGAGCTCACCACGGCGCCCATGCCGCCGGGAGGCGCCTCGGCGTACGCAGCCACGGGAGCACCCACTCGTACGCCACCTATCTCCACCACTAGTGCCCGCGGCCCCTCGAGCGCCGCCAGGTCCTGCTCCGTCACGGAGGTGAGGAGATTGCCGAAGCGATCAACACCGATGACCTCGCCGAGGACGAGCCCGTTCTCGTGGCGGGAGGAGGGGACGGCCAGCCGGAGGGGATCACTCACCACGGGACCGAACCGCTCCAGAGGCACTCCCGAGGCCAGATGCGCCGCCACCGGAGCGAAAACGTCGCGACCGTGAAAGGTCTGGCTCGTGGGCAACCGCCGATACTCCTCCCTCGTGAGCTCGACGGCATCGACGGGCCCGCCATCGTCGAGTACGAGGCTCAAGAGGCCGTTGTCGGGACCGACATAGCACTGTCCTCCCGCTCGGAGCGCCAAGGGACGTCTCGAGCTCCCTACGCCCGGGTCGACCACGGCGAGATGGACGGTGCCGGGAGGGAAGAATCTCGCGGAGGCTTCGAGGCATAGCGCCCCTTCCAGCACATCCTGGGGGGCAATGTCGTGACTTATATCCACAAGCCGAGCTTCGGGACAGATGCCGAGAATGACCCCTTTCATGATGCCCACCCAGGGATCTCGCATCCCGAAATCCGTAGTGAGGGTGATGACGGGCGCGCGCATGACTCCCTCAGAACGCTAGGTGTCGCGCTCCACCACGTAGTCGGCGACGAGGAGGAGCGTCTCCTTGTCGGGGCCGTCGGGGAAAGCGTCGAGGGCCTGCTTGGCGCTCCGCGCATAGTCCTGGGCGCGCCCGAGAGCGTATTCGACACCGCCATAGCGCTCGACGAGGAGGCGGATCTCCTCGATCTCGCCCGGCTCCGCGGCGTGGCGCTTGAGCACGGAGTGGACGCGATCCGACTCGGCGGGGGTGGCGCGCTCGAGGGCCGCGATGAGGGGAAGCGTGCGCTTGCCCTCCTTGAGGTCGGCGCCCACCGCCTTGCCGAGGCGGCCCTGGTCGGCCACGAAGTCGAGCGAATCGTCGCTGATCTGGAAGGCGATGCCGATGGACTCCCCATAGCGGGTGAGGGCATCGACCTGGTCCTCGTTCGCCTTGGCGAGGAGGCCTCCGATGCGGCAGCAGGCCGAGATGAAGGACGCTGTCTTCTGCGTGATGATGCGCAGATAGTCGGCCTCGCTGGCCGTGCCATCGCGCTTGCACTGGAGCTGCAGCACCTCCGCTTCCGTCATGGAGACGGTGGCGAGAGCGAGCGTGGCGAGCACACCGGGATCGCCATCGGCCACCATGAGGGCAAAAGACTTCGAGTAGAGGTGATCGCCGACGAGGATGGACGCATCGTCGCCCCAGCGCGCATTCGCCGACGGGCGGCCGCGCCGGAGGGGCGCCTGATCCACCACGTCGTCGTGGATGAGGGTCGCGGTGTGCAGGAGCTCGACGACGCAGCCCATGCGGACGGCGCGAGGGCCATGATAGCCCGCCACCCGGGCCGCCATGAGGAGAAGGATGGGTCGGAGACGCTTGCCCCCCGCTCCCGCGATGAACTCGCCCATCTCGTGAATGAGGTGAACGGGCGAGGCGATCTCGGCGGCAATCGCCTCCTCGATGGCTCGCATCTCGGGGCCTACGGCTCGGGCAACCCGCTCCTTGAGGAGCGCTTCCAGCGGGGTGGGTGCCTTCACGAGAGGGGGTGAATCAGCGGACGACGACCCGGTCCTTGATCTTGACCTGGTTGCCGTTGGTGACGCTGGAGAGCTCGACCACGGAGAACTTGTCTTTGACCTCGGTCACCCGCCCCGTCGCCACCTCCTCGTCCAGCTCGCCCAAGAGCTCACCGGTCACGGGGTGAACGATGGCGATCTTGTCCCGGCGCACGCTGACCTGGGCCCCCGGCTTGATGCCGTCCTTGCTGTTGAGGTCGATGACCACGCGGCTCGTATCCACGAAGACCACGAAGCCGCGGTCGAGGGGCAGGCTGGGCGCGCTGGCGGCCTGCGTCCCCGGCTTCCCGGGCGCGCCCGGCTTGGGAGGCGGAGGCGTCGGATCCACCGACACCGCCATCTTCTGGCGCGGACTGATGCGGCCACCTCCGGGCGGCGAGCCGTACTTGGCCACGATCTCCGGCGGCGCGATGAGGCTGCTCTTGCCGAAGACCAGCGTGCCCATGGTCATGGGAATCTTGTCCTCCTCGACCCAGATGTACTCGGGCTCGCTCGCCACGTCACCGAAGCGGGGATTCTTGATGAGCAGCCACTTGGGCTCCGCCGCCTTGATCTCGACCGAGGGGTCGGAATCCTTGGGCATTCCCACCAGCTCCTTCAGGGTCGGCAGCTCTCCCCCGCAGGCGGAGAGTGAGAGCGAGACCACGGCAAGACAGACGACCAAACGCGGCGCGGTACCGTTCATTGCGGCCCCAAGCATAGCAGATTCACCGGGTCAATCCTCCGGACGAGGCTCCCAGGGGAAGCGCTGCTCGCCCGCGCCCTCCGCGAGGGCCAAGGACTGGCGTCGCGAGAAGAGCGGCGCGCCGGTCACCGCGGAGATCCAGGTGACGTCGAGATAGGTCACTCCCCGGCGCTCGATGAGCACGGGAATGAGCCAGGCCATGACGTCGAGCGACTTGCCGAGGGAAACCGCGCGGTCCGGGCGTACGAGCAGCTCTTCACCCTTCGTCTTGCTGTTGAGGAGGACCTCGTTCACCTGCCCCGGGTCCACGCTCTGGAAACGCTTGGTCTGGTCCATGGCCAGGGAGAGCATGAAGGGCACCCGCCGAAGATCGGCATTGCCCTTGGTCAGGTCGGTCGGAGGAACCACGGCAACGCGAACGCGGCCGCGGGTGATGCGCACGCCATCCTCGGGCCGCGGCTGCGGCTTGCCCTCGATGGGCACGAAGACAGCCTCGGTAAAGGTCGGCTCTACCCGCCGCACCTGGGCATAGCCGAGGGTCTCCTCGTAGCGGCCGAGGGGCTTGCCCGAGCCAGGGTGCCGGAAGACTTCGCCCTTGCGAAAGACCGTGTATTCCTGGCCGGGGAGCACGCCATCTTTGTTGGAGAGGTCCATGTAGATCCGATCGCCATCCACCTGCACCACCAGGCCCTCGATCGGCGGGAAGGCGGACACGACCTCCTGGAGCATGAGGCCGAAGGTCGCCCCTACCTGGTCGGCCAGGCCAGCCTGGGCCGGCACGGCCACCGACGCGGCCAGGGCGAGGCCAGCGGCGACGCTAGAAAACCACCGAGGGCTGGTGGACACCAAAGACCTTGCGGAGGGTGTCGGAGATCTCGCCGAGGGTGAGACGGGCGCGGACCGCGTCGAGAATGACCGGCATGAGGTTGTCCCGCCCCCGTGCGGCCCGCTCCACGGATTCCCGGGCCTGGGCCGCCGTGGCCGCATTACGGGACTGCCGGAGCCGGCCGAGGCGCTCGGCGAGGGCCCGAGTCACCGTGGGGTCGCCCTGGAAGAGATTGGCGGGCGGAGCCTCGTCCATCACGAACTCATTGACGCCCACCACGATGCGCGCCTTGGCCTCGATCTCCTGCTGATAGCGATATGCCGACTCCTGGATCTCCCGCTGCATGAAGGCGATGGCGCTCACGGAGCCGCCCAGGCCGTCGATCTTGGCGATATAGGACTCCGCCTCTTCCTCGATCCGCCGCGTGAGGGCCTCCACGGCGTAGGCGCCCCCCAGTGGATCGGCAGTGTCGACGACACCCGACTCATAGGCGAGCACCTGCTGGGTCCGAAGGGCGATGCGCACCGCGGTCTCGGTAGGCAGGGCAAGGGCCTCGTCCATGGAGTTGGTGTGGAGAGACTGGCACCCGCCGAGGATGGCGGCGAGGGCCTGCACGGCCACCCGCACGATGTTGTTCTCCGGCTGCTGGGCGGTGAGCATGCTTCCCGCGGTCTGGGCGTGGAAGCGCAGCATGCACGAGCGCGGGTCGCGGGCGCCGAAGCGCTCCCGCATGATCCGAGCCCACAGCCGCCGCGCCGTGCGGAACTTCGCCACCTCTTCGAGGAGATGGTTGTGGGCGTTGAAGAAGAAGGAGAGCTGCGGCGCGAAATCGTCCACTTCGAGTCCGGCGGAGCGGGCGGCCGTCACGTAGGCGATGGCATTGGCGAGGGTGAAGCCCACCTCCTGGGCGGCCGTGCAACCCGCCTCGCGAACGTGATAGCCGGAAATGGAGATGGTGTTCCAGCGCGGCACGCGGTCACGGGAGAAGGCGAAGAGATCCGTGATGAGCCGCATGGAGGGCGCGGGCGGGTAGATGTAGGTGCCGCGGGCGATGTACTCCTTCAGGATGTCGTTCTGGGTGGTGCCGGAGAGCTTCTCGGCGGGCACCCCCTGCTTCTCGGCCACCGCGATGTAGAGGCAGAGGAGGATGGCCGCGGTGGCATTGATCGTCATCGACGTGGAGACCCGGTCGAGGGGTATGCCCGCGAAGAGCTCCTCCATATCGTCGATGCTCGAGATGGCCACCCCCACCTTGCCCACGTCGCTCGCCACCAACGGATTGTCGGCGTCGTAGCCCATCTGCGTCGGGAGGTCGAAGGCGACGGAGAGCCCTGTCTGTCCCTGGGCGAGAAGATAGCGGTAGCGCTGGTTCGTCTCGGCGGCCGAGCCGAAGCCCGCGTATTGCCGCATGGTCCAGAGCCGGCCGCGGTACATGGTGGGCTGGACGCCACGCGTGTACGGAGGCTCGCCCGGGAAACCGGCATCGCGGACGTAGTCGAGCGTAGCCGTATGCTCGGGTGTGTAGACACGCTCGAGGGGAACACCGTCGGAGCCCGCGAAGAGTCCCGGCCGGTCCGGCGTCTTGTCGAGCGCGGGCTTGAGCGTCTGCGCTTCCCACGCGCGCCGGGCTTCTTCCAGACGCTGCTTCTCCCCGGGGGTCATGGGGTCATCACCATCACAGGGGCAGGTTCCCGTGCTTGCGCGGCGGATTGATGTCGCGCTTGGTGTGGAGTACGTCGAGAGCCTGGATGAGCCGTCGACGCGTGTCGCGGGGCTCGATGACCTCGTCGATGTACCCGCGCTCCGCCGCCACGTAGGGATTGGCGAACTTCTCCCGGTACTCGCGGGTCTTCTCCTCCTTGAGGGCGGCTGCGTTCTTCGCCGTCTCCATCTCGCGCTTGTAGAGGATATTCACCGCTCCCTCGGGTCCCATGACCGCGATCTCCGCGGTAGGGTAGGCGAAGTTGGCGTCGCCTCGGATGTGCTTGGAGGACATGACGCAGTAGGCGCCGCCGTACGCTTTCCGCGTGATCACGGTCAGCTTGGGCACAGTGGCCTCGCAGAAAGCGTACAGGAGCTTGGCCCCGTGCTTGATGATGCCCCCGAACTCCTGGGCGGTGCCGGGCAAGAAGCCGGGCACGTCCTCGAAGGTCACGAGGGGAATATTGAAGCAGTCGCAGAAGCGGACGAAGCGCGCGGCCTTGACCGACGCGCTGATGTCGAGGCAGCCGGCGAGGTGCGCGGGCTGATTGGCCACGATGCCCACGGGGCGCCCCCCCAGCCGACCGAAGCCGATCACGATATTCGGCGCGTAGTCCGCCTGCACCTCGAAGAAATACCGGTCGTCGAGCACGGGGCGCACGATGTCCTTGATGTCGTAGGGCTTGTTCGGCTGATCGGGCACCACCGTCTGCAAATCGGGGTCCGCGCGATCGACGGGATCCGTGGTCGGCCGAAGCGGCGGATCCTCCGCGTTGTTCTGGGGCAGAAACGTCATGAGCTCCCGGATGAGAGCGAGGCACTCGTCTTCACTGTCCGCGGCAAAGTGCGCGACGCCGGAAGTCGTCCCATGGGTGACCGCCCCGCCCAGCTCCTCGAAGGATACTTCCTCGTGGGTCACCGCCTTGATCACGTCGGGGCCCGTCACGAACATGTAGGAGGAACCCTTGACCATGAACACGAAGTCGGTGATGGCGGGGGAGTACACGGCGCCGCCCGCGCAGGGGCCCATCACCGCGGAGATCTGCGGCACCACTCCGGAGGCCAGCGTGTTGCGGAGGAAGATGTCGGCGTAGCCCGCGAGGGACACCACGCCCTCCTGGATGCGGGCGCCTCCCGAGTCGTTGAGACCGATGATGGGCACGCCCGTCTTCATGGCGAGGTCCATGATCTTGCAGATCTTGCGCGCGTACGATTCTGACAGCGAGCCGCCGAATACCGTGAAGTCTTGGGCGAAGGCGAACACGGGCCGGCCGTGGATACGCCCCGAACCGGTGACCACGCCATCCCCCGGAATGCGCTGGGCGTCCATGCCGAAGTCATTGCTCTGATGCAGCACGAACCGGTCGAGCTCTGCGAACGAGCCCTTGTCGAGAAGCACTTCGAGCCGCTCCCGCGCCGTCTTCTTACCCGCCTTGTGCTGCCGCTCGATGCGCTCCCGCCCGCCCCCCGCTTCGGCGGCGTCATGGCGGCGATGGAGTTCTTCGAAGCGGTCTTGGAGAGGCATGAGGACGGCTCCTTGGCGTGCCTACGGTGGGCCTGCGCCAGGTGGAGTATAGGGGCCCGTCAACGGGAAAGTCAATGAATGCAGGACTTTTCCCGTGTCAAGTTTGACTCGCTATGCGGGCTCTGTCATACTTTCCGCCCCATGACCCCGCTGGCCCAGGTCGTGCTCGTCTTGTGCGCCGTCGTGTTGACGGTGGCCATCGTCGTCACCCTCGCTTCCATCAGGCGCGCGGCCACTCGGCTGGAAACCGTGCTGCAGCTCGTCGAGCGGGAGATTCGGCCGCTGGCCAGTCAGGTCGAAGGACTGACCGCCGAAGTACGGACCCTCTCCCAGACGGCCAATCAGGAGCTGCAGCGGATCAGCGGAGTGATACGGCGCGTGGAGCTCATCTCGTTCAAGATCGCGCGAGTGGTCGGGGTGGCAAGCAACCTGGCGTCGTTCCGCGGGGTCACGAGCGTCAGCTCAGGCCTGAAAAGGGCACTGGGCGTTTTCGTATCCAGGCTCAAAGCCTAGGGAAAGAAGGAGGACGATATGACGGACGAGCATGGTGGAGACGCGGCGGGCTATTTGGGCTGGTTTTTCCTCGGGGCCATCGCCGGCGCGGCAGCCGCGCTGCTCTTGACGCCCAAGACGGGCTCGGAGACGCGAGAGATTTTGACCGAGCACAGCCAGGAGTTGCTCAAGAAAGCCCAAGAGAAAGCGAGCGAGGCGCAGGATATGGCCGGCGATCTTCTCGGGAAGGGTCGCGACTATATCGAGGAGCAGCGCAATCGGCTGGTGGGCGCCTTCGAGGCCGGCCGCTCGGCCATGAAGGAAGAAATGGGCAAGCTTCGCTCCGAGGGCACCTAGGAGCCCCGGTCCGACCTGGGGGAAGGCGGGGCCCCCTCGGCCCCGCCTCTCTCAGGCACCGCTGAGCCTGGACTTCTCCTCATCCGCGCCGCGCCCTCGTTCCCCCTGGCGATTTCTTTCCACACCGTCCGCCCTCCCTCCCCATCCAGGAATGTCCACCGCACGGCAAAGAATCTTTGCTGAGCGATGAGGAAGAAGGC
The DNA here is from genome assembly GCA_036005985.1 of Candidatus Methylomirabilota bacterium. Classification (GTDB taxonomy): domain Bacteria; phylum Methylomirabilota; class Methylomirabilia; order Rokubacteriales; family CSP1-6; genus AR37. The sequence goes on from DASYQB010000360.1 coordinate 8,419, forward strand.
CCGAGGCTCCCGCCCCGCGTCGGCTAACACCGCGCCCCCATCGATCCGGAGCGGCGTCGTGCGCTGGCTCGCCCCCGTGGTGCTCGTGCTCGCGACGATGGT
>DASYQB010000361.1:0-2584 GCA_036005985.1 Candidatus Methylomirabilota bacterium
GGAGGCGCACACTGATGAAGCTCTCCCTCGATAGTCGCGGCCTCACCGAGGTTCGCACCGATGCCCTCATCGTGGGCCGCCACTCCGGAGAGTCGAAACTCTCTCCCGCTCTCGCCGCCCTCGACAAGCAGCTCGGTGGCCTCCTCGGCAGGGTCATGACCGCCGAGAAATTCGAGGGGAAGCCGGGACAGATCTCCCAGGTCCACACGGAGGGCCGGCTCCCTGCCACGCGGGTGCTCGTGGCCGGGCTGGGATCGGCCAAGGGCGACGCGGAGGCGGTGCGTCGCGCGGCATCCGCCGCCTCGCGACGGGCCCGCGACCTCGGAGCGAAGAGCGCGGCGGGATACCTCGCCGCCGCCGGCCTCTCTCCGCGCGCGCGGGCCCAGGCGACGGTGGAGGGCTCGATGCTCGGGACCTATCGCTTCGATAAATACCTCAAGGAGAAGAGCCCGAAGAGCCTGGACGCCTTCGCGGTGGTGGAGCCGGAGCGACGAAGCCAGGCCGCGGCCGAGGAAGGGATGCGGGCAGGGGGTGTGTGGGCGGCCGCGACCTGTCTCGCCCGCGACCTCGTGAACGAGCCTGCCAACGTGGTCACGCCGGCTTTCCTCGCCAAGCGCGCCCAGGAGATCGCTCGCTCCGGCCGTCTCGGGCTCAAGGTGCTGGAGCGGGAGGATTGCGAGAAGCTCGGCATGGGCGCCTACGTCGGCGTGGCCCAGGGAAGTCTCGAGCCGCCCAAGTTCATTCATCTCACGTATCGACCCACGCAGCGGGCGCGCAAGCGCGTGGTGGTCATCGGCAAGGGCATCACCTTCGACTCGGGTGGCCTCGATCTCAAGCCAGCCGACGGTATGTACCGCATGAAGGACGACATGTCGGGGGCGGCCGCAGTGCTCGGGCTCTTCTCCGCCCTGCCCAAGCTCGCCCTGCCCGTCGAGGTGCACGGGCTCATCGCGGCTACCGAGAACATGCCTTCGGGCACGGCGCAGCGTCCGGGGGACATCGTGCGGGCCATGAACGGACTCACCATCGAGATCGGCAATACCGACGCCGAGGGGCGCCTCACCCTCGCCGACGCCCTCGTCTATGCCGACAAGGAGATCAAGCCCGACGAGATGGTGGACCTCGCCACCCTCACCGGCGCCATCGTGGTCGCCCTCGGCATGGGTCTGTCCGGCGTCTTCGTCACCGACGATGCGCTGGCCGACCGGGTGCTCGGCGCCGCGGAGACGGCGGGCGAGAAGATGTGGCGGATGCCTCTCCACGACGAGTACAAGGACGGCATCAAGAGCGACATCGCCGACCTCAACAACATCTCGAGCCAGCGCGGGGGCGGGGCGATCGTGGCCGGCCTCTTCATGCGGGACTTCACGGGGGGCCGCCCGTGGGCGCATCTCGACATCGCAGGCACCGCCTTCACCGAGCGCGAATTGCCCCTCGGTCCCAAGGGCGCCACGGGCGTCGGAGTGCGGACCCTCTTGGCATATCTCCACGCGCTCGCGGGCAGGCGGTAAGTGCCGGGCGGCGTCGACCTCCACACGCACACCACGGCCTCCGACGGCACGTATTCGCCGACGGAGCTGGTGGCGGAGGCAGCGCGCCGCGGGGTGCGCGTCCTTGCCATCACGGATCACGACTCCACGGAAGGCCTCGCGGAGGCGATGTCTGCCGCGGAATTCCACCGGCCACTCGAGATTCTCCCGGGCATCGAGATCAACTGCGACGTGGAAGGCGCGGAGATCCACGTGCTCGGCTATCTCATGGACTGGCAGGCCCCGTGGTTCCAGGAGTTCTGCCGCGAGCAGCGCCGGGAGCGGCGGGAGCGTGTCTCTCGCATGGCGGAGCGTCTGGCCGCGCTGGGCATGCCTATCGACGCCGAGGAGGTGTTCGCCATCGTGAAGGAGGGCTCGGCGGGGCGGCCGCACGTGGCCCAGGTGATGGTGGCTCGCGGTTACGTCAAGACGGTGCGCGAGGCGTTCGACAAGTATCTGGGCTCGGGGAAACCGGCGCACGTGCAGAGGAAGAAGCTGACGCCGGAGAACGCGGTGCGGCTGATTCGCAAGGCGGGCGGCGTGCCGGTCTTCGCGCATCCGGGGCTGGCCGATCGCGACGGACTCATACCGGGGCTCATCTCCGCGGGCATGATGGGCATCGAGTGCTACTACACGGAGCACTCGGCGGCGCAGCGTGCGTCCTACGTGCAGATCTGCCACGACCACGACCTGGTCGCCACGGGCGGCTCGGACTTCCACGGCCCCAAGGTGCGCGCGGCCACTCTCGGCTCACCTGCCGTCCCCATGTCTACCGTCGACGCACTCCGCGCCAAGGCTGCTGTATCTCGCGCAGCGTTGGGGTAGTCGAGCGTAACTTGCGCGGGCGGGGCTGGGGGGAGATGCCCTCCCGGAACCACGCTGAGACGCAATCCCCGTGGCCACTCCTGGCTCGCCACGAGATGCTGGTTGTTCGCGTTAGGAAGCTCCCCAGAAGACACGGGTCCCGGGAGGGCACCTCCCCCCAACCCCACCCTCCAGGTTGCGCCAACTTCCTCTCGAGCGATCTTTGGCTTTTGTGCGCTGGTTCCTTGGTG
>DASYQB010000362.1:0-6144 GCA_036005985.1 Candidatus Methylomirabilota bacterium
TCGCCCACGGTCAAGAGGGGCCCCAGCCCATTGCCCTAACCCGTCTCGCCCACGGTCAAGAGGGGCCCCAGCCCATTGCCCTAGCCCGTCTCGCCCACGGTCAAGAGGGGCCCCAGCCCATTGCCCTAACCCGTCTCGCCCACGGTCAAGAGGGACCCCAGCCCATCGCCCTAACCCGTCTCGCCCACGGTCAAGAGGGACCCCAGCCCATTGCCCTAACCCGTCTCGTCCACGGTCAACATGCCGAAAGGCATGTTGAGGTTAAATGATCGGCGCGGGGCAGCTCGAGCAGGCGCAGGTGCGGGTGGGCACTGGCACCGTCGCGGCGGCACGACGCAAGCCGCCGGTCTCCTGGAATACGCTGGCGATCCATGCCCTTCTCATCGCGTGCATCGCGGTGGTGGCCTTTCCCCTGTACTTCGCGTTCGTCATCTCTACCCAGGACATCCAGCAGGTGGTCCAGCGTCCGCCCCGCCTCCTCCCGTCCGTGCATGCCCTGGAGAACTACGTCGAGGCGTGGCACAAGGCGCACATGGGACGCATGCTCCTCAACAGCCTGGTGATGGCAGTCACGGTGGCGGTGGGCAAGATCATCATCTCCATGCTCTCCGCCTTCGCCGTCGTGTACTTCGACTTCCGCGGCCGGATGGTGTGCTTCTGGATGATCTTCGTCACCCTCATGCTGCCCGTGCCCGTTCGCCTCATGTCCACCTACGAGGTCATTGGCACGCTGGGCTGGATCAATACCTACCAGGGACTGACCGTGCCTCTCATGGCCTCGGCCACCGCGACTTTTCTTTTCCGGCAGTTCTACCTGACCATTCCCAACGAGCTCGCGGAGGCGGCCCAGCTCGACGGGGCGGGGCCCATGCGCTTCCTCTTCCAGTTCCTGCTCCCCCTGTCGTGGGCGAATATCGCCGCCCTGTTCGTGGTGCTCTTCATCTTCGGCTGGAACCAGTACCTGTGGCCCCTCCTCATCACCAACACCGAGACCATGCGCACGGTGGTGATCGGGCTCGAGGAGCTGATCCCGCGCAGCGGCACCGAGCTGCCCACGTGGAACCTCATCATGGCGGGGGCGATGATGGCCCTCCTGCCCCCCGTGGCCATCATCATCTTCATGCAGCGCTGGTTCGTGAAGGGCCTCGTGGAGAGCGAGAAGTGAGATCGCTCACCCTCCTCGGGTGGGTGGCGGGCTCGGTGGGGATGGTGGCCGCCATGGCGGGGGCGACGGCGGCCCAGACCGCTGCCCCCTTCCTTGCCGCGCATCGGGGCGGCTCGCTCCTCTGGCCGGAGAACAGCCTCCTCGCCTTCCGGAACGCGCTCGCCCTCGGCGCGGATTTCATCGAGTTCGACGTGCATCTCTCACGTGACGGGGAGGTCATGGTGATCCACGACGCTACCCTCGACCGCACGACCACCGGCGCGGGGCCGGTACGGGATCGCTCGGTAACGGAGCTCAAGTCCGTCCGCCTCAAGGACCGATCCGGCGCGGTGACGGCGGAGTCGTTGCCCACCCTTGACGAGGTGGTGGCGGTGGCGGCGCAGGCCAAACGCCGCATGCTCCTCGAGATCAAGGTGGACGCGGCGAAGGCGCGCTATCCCGGCATCGAGGAGAAGGCGCTGGCCATTCTCGATCGCCACGCCATGACCGCGTCCACCGTGGTCATGGCCTTCGAGGCGCCGACGTGGCGCCGGGTGCGCGAGCTGCGCCCCGAGGTGGCGACGTGCGCCCTCTACTCCGCGCGCGCCCTCGGGCGCTCGAGCCTGACCGCCGAGCTGGAGACGCTGCGGGCGGCGGGCGTGCGCTTCATCGGCGTGGAGCACACCGTGGTGGACGCGGCGGCGGTGAAGCAGGCGCAGGAGGCGGGCATCGGTCTCGGGGCGTGGACCGTCAACAACCCGGCCGACATGCAGCGGATGATCGGCGCGGGGGTGACCATCCTCATCACCGACCAGCCGGACGTGGCGAAGACTCTGCTCAATCGATGACGGAGCGTCACTTCGTCCTCGCCCTCGACCAGGGCACCACCGGCTCCCGGGCGATGGTGGTCGATACCGACGGCGCGGTGCGGGGGAGCGGCTACGTCGAGCTGACCCAGCATTATCCCCAGCCGGGCTGGGTCGAGCAAGACGCCGAGGAGATCTGGACCACCACCGTCCGCGCCATCGGCGAAGCGCTCGCCGCCGCGCGCATTGCCGCCACCGAGATCGCGGCCATCGGCATCACGAATCAGCGCGAGACCACCGTGCTGTGGGAGCGCGCCTCGGGGCATCCCGTGCACCGTGCCATCGTCTGGCAGTGCCGGAGAACGGCCCTGTTGTGCGAGCGACTCAAGACCGACGGCGCCGAGCCGGTGTTCAAGAGCAAGACCGGGCTCATGCTCGATCCGTACTTCTCGGGGACCAAGATCCGCTGGCTCCTCGACGAGGTGCCGGGCGCGCGCGATCGGGCGGAGCGCGGGGAGCTGGCGTTCGGCACGGTGGATTCGTGGCTCCTCTGGCGGCTCACCGGAGGAGCCGTGCACGCGACCGATCCATCCAACGCCTCACGCACCCTCTGCTTCGACATTCGCTCGCTCCGCTGGGATGACGAGCTGTGCCGGCTGCTCGGGGTGCCCCAGGCTGTTCTCCCCGTGGTGAAGCCGTCCGCCGGGGTGTTCGGGGAGACGGCCCGGGGCGAGCTGCCCCCGGGCATTCCCGTGACCGGCATAGCGGGGGACCAGCAGGCCGCGCTCTTCGGCCAGTGCTGTGTCGAGCCGGGCATGGCCAAGAACACCTATGGCACCGGCAGCTTCGTCCTTCTCAACACAGGCCAGGCGCCCATCGCATCCGAGCGCGGGCTCCTCACCACCGTGGCGTGGCAGATCGACGGCGCCGTCAGCTACGCCCTCGAGGGCAGCGTCTTCGTCGCGGGGGCGGTGGTCCAGTGGCTCCGCGACGGCCTCGGCATCATAGCCACCGCCGCGGAAAGCGAGGCGCTGGCCACCTCGGTGAACGATGCGGGCGGCGTCTACCTCGTCCCCGCCTTCACCGGGCTGGGCGCGCCGTACTGGGATCCGTACGCCCGCGGCGTGCTCGTGGGCCTCACGCGTGGCACCACGCGTGCGCACATCGCGCGCGCCGCCCTCGAGGCCATCGCCTACCAGAACCGCGACGTGATCGACGGCATGGCCGCGGAAGCGCGAGCGTCCCTGCGCGCTCTCCGGGTCGACGGCGGGGCAGCCGCCAACAACTTTCTCTGCCAGTTCCAGGCCGACGTGCTAAACGTCGAGGTGCTGCGTCCGGTGATCACGGAGACCACGGCCATGGGCGCGGCGTTCCTCGCCGGCGTGGGCGCGGGCATCTGGAAAGTGGACGCGCTCTCCTCCCGGTGGCGCCTGGAGCGCCGCTTTGCGCCCGCGCCCGATGTCGACGCTCGGGTCACCGCCTATGCGGGATGGCAGCGGGCGGTCGAGCGCGCCCGCGGCTGGGCCGCTCCGTGATCGACGCATCTCTCGTCGCGAACTTCTCAAGGAGGCATGCATGCTGCGATTGATGGCCGCTCTGGCGGTGATGGCGGCGCTGTCGGCTCCGGGGTCGCCCGCGCTCGCCCAGAGCCCCGCGCCCATCGAGGGCGAGCTCAACCTGATCACCCCCGTGTCCAAGTTCATCCACGACGCCGCTCTCAAGGCCTTCGCCGACTACGCCAAGGAGAGATGGAATCTCACCGTCAAGGTGAGCGCGATTCCCGCGGGCACCCCGGTGGCCTACGGTCGCATCGTGGAGTGGAAAGGCAAGCCGGAAGTGGACATCTTCTGGGGTGGGGAGTCCGCGCTCTTCGAAAAGCTCGCCGAGCAGAAGCTCTTGCAAAAGGTCGAGATCTCCAAGCCGGTGTGGGATTCCGTCCCCGCCTCCATCGGCAAGCCCAAGCCCATTCCCCTCAAGGACAAGGACGGCTACTGGATCGGCACCGCGCTGGAGCCCTACGGCCTCGTGTACAACCCCAAGCGCATCCAGCGGCTTGGCATCCCCGAGCCAAAGGAGTGGGACGACCTCCTCAATCCCAAGCTCAAGGGCGAGGTCGCCCAGTGCGCGCCTACGCGCTCCTCCTCGTCGAACGCGACGTACGAAGTCATCCTCTCCCTGTACGGCGAAGAGAAGGGCTGGGAGTGGCTCACGCGACTCGCCGCCAACACCGGGCACTTCACCGCGCGCAGCCGTGACGTGCCCACCGTGGTGGCCAAGGGCGAGTTCGCGGCAGGGTTCGCGGTGCCCTCCTACATGGCCTTCGAGGAGAAGTTGGCGGGTTTCGACATCAAGTTCGTGGCCCCCAAGTACGCCTTCGTCACTCCGGAGCCCATGGCCATTCTCGCCGGGGCGCGCAATCCGAAGGCGGCCCGGGCTTTCATCGAGTTCCTCATGACGGAACGCGGGCAGAAGGTGTTCATGGAGCGCGGCCTCTTTTCCATCACCCCGAAGTTCAAGGTCCAGGGCCCGCCCGGCTCCACGGCGGAGCTGGCGGTGGAGTTCACCGGCGGGGTGCGCTCGTACTTCGATCGTGAGGTCGCCAATGTCTACGACGAGGCGACGGCGGCCAAGCGCTCGGAGGCGCTCAAGACGCGCTTCCGCAGCGACATCGAGGCGAAGTGGGAGGAACTGAAGAAGAAGTAGCCGGTGGAGATCTCGATCCGCGGGGTCGTCAAGCGGTTCGGCGCCGTCACCGCGGTGGACAGGGCCGACCTGTCCGTCCGGGACGGCGAGCTTTTCACCCTCCTCGGACCCTCGGGCTGCGGCAAGACCTCGCTCCTGCGGCTCCTCGCCGGCTTCTACCAGCCCGACGAGGGGGAGATCCGTTTCGGCGAGCGGGTGGTAAGCGGGCTCCCCCCCTACGAGCGCAACATCGGCATGGTGTTCCAGAACTACGCCCTGTGGCCCCACATGACGGTGGCCGGCAATGTCGCCTACGGGCTCAAGCTGCGAAAGCTCGGCGGAGCGGAGATCGCCACGCGCCTCGCCGAAGGCCTGCGCAAAGTCAATCTGACGGGCTACGAGTCACGGTATCCCGGGCAGCTCTCGGGTGGTCAGCAGCAGCGCGTGGCCCTCGCCCGGGCCCTCGTGCTCAACCCCGATATCCTCCTCCTCGACGAGCCCCTGTCCAATCTCGACGCGAAGATCCGTGTCCAGGTTCGCGCGGAGATCCGCAAGCTCCAGCAGGAGCTCGGCATCACCACCATCTATGTCACCCACGATCAGGAAGAAGCGCTCTCGCTCTCCGACCGCGTCGCCGTCATGAAAGACGGCCGCGTGCTCCAGGTGGGCAAGCCCAAGGAGCTCTACGAGCGGCCCCGCACGCGCTTCGTGGCGGACTTCGTGGGCACCAACAATCTCCTCCCGGGACGGGTGAGCGGCCGGGCCGGCGCCGAGCTAATGGTGGACACCGCGGTGGGCACCCTGCGGGCCGTCTCCGACGTCGCGGTGGGAGATCACTGCGTCCTCGCCATCCGGCCGGAGAATGTCGCGGTCGGCGCGGGGGCGGAGAGCGGCGCCGGCAACGTCGTGCGGGGGCGGGTGAGCTTCGTGTCGTACCTGGGCAGCGCGCTTCGCTACGACGTGGAGGCCGGCGCGGGGCAGATCCTCAAGGCTGATATCCGCGATCCCTGGCACCACGAGCCGCTGTCCATCGGCCGGGAGGTCGCGGTGAGCTTTCCCGCTTCCGTCACCCTCGCCGTGGCCGAGGATGACTAGACTCCGTCGGCCTCCCTCGCTCGGGGGAGCGCTGGGCGTGGGCCTGATCTGGCTCTTCCTCGGAGTCTTCCTCGTGTATCCGCTCACCCGCATCTTCTACGACGCGGTCACCGACGAGACGGGGCGGATCACCCTCGCCAATTTCTCGGCCTTCTTCAACGACGGCTTCTACCTGCGTGCCCTGTGGAAATCGCTCGTGCTGGGAGTGGCCACGGTGGCCGCCTCGTCGGTCATCGGCATCGCGGTGGCTTTCCTGCTCGTGCGCTACGACGTCCCCGGCCGCCGGCTCTTCAGCTATCTCACCCTGATTCCTATCATCTCGCCCCCTCTCGTGGGGACCCTGGGCTTCACCTTCATCCTGGGCCGGGCGGGCTCGATCAATGTCCTACTCATGGACATCTTCGACATGCTCAAGCC
>DASYQB010000363.1:0-5946 GCA_036005985.1 Candidatus Methylomirabilota bacterium
GCGGAGGAATTCACGGCGGCCAATGACGCGCGCGTCGAGCTTCTCGGCGAGGTCCTTGAGGCGGCTATCCATCACGTCTCCTTTGTCGATGAGGATCGTATGTCGATGCGGATCGAATCATGGTCTTGCCGTCATCTCGCGACTGCGATCGTACGCGAGCGGCGCGCGGAGAGGCAAGCTGCGGGGCGTCAGCCCTCCGGCTCGATCTCGCTCTCGTGCCAGCGGCCGAGGGCGAGGCGCGAGAGACCGGTGAGGAGCACGAAGATGAGCACGCCGGCCGCCGAGATTAGGAACACCGCGGCGAACATGCGGGGGATCTGGAGCTGGTAGCCCGCCTCGAGGATGCGGAAGGCGAGTCCCGACTGCGCGCCCCCCGTGCCCGCCACAAACTCGGCCACCACCGCGCCGATGAGGGCGAGGCCTCCGCTGATGCGCAGGCCGCCCAGGAAGTAGGGCAGGGCGGCGGGGAGGCGGAGATACCGGAGCGCCTGCCAGCGCGTGGCGCCGTAGAGGCGGAAGAGGTCGACGAGGTTGCGGTCCGTGCTGGTGAGTCCGAGCACGGTGTTCGAGAGCACGGGAAAGAACGCCACGAGCCAGGCGCACACGAGCAGGGCGAGCGGTATCCACTTGACCCACAGAATGATGAGAGGCGCGATGGCCACGAGCGGGGTGACCTGAAGGATCACCGCGTACGGGAAGAAGGCGCGCTCTATCCATGCCGACTGGGTGAAGAGGATGGCGAGAGCCAGCCCGAGCACGGCCGAGACGACGAAGGCGGCCGCGGTGATGGCGAGGGTGACGAGGAGCGACGGGAAGAGCGTGCCCCAGTCGGTGACCACGGTGCGTGCGACGAGGATGGGGCCGGGGAGGATATACGGCGGGATGCTCTGCCAGCGGACCACACCTTCCCAGGCGCCGAGGGAGACGAGGCCTACGAGAGCCGGCGCGAGGACGCGGCTTCTAGGTCGCTTCGCGCGCGAAACCATCCTAGACCCTCACCCCGGCCCTCGCCCTCGCCAGGGAGAGGCGGTCGGAATGATTCCCTCGCCCCCCGAGGGGGAGAGGGCCAGGGTGAGGGGGCGTCCCGTCGCCGCCGCGAGAAGCGCCGAGACCTCGCGGCACGCGTCGAGGTAGGCGGTCGAGGTCCGAAAGGCCTCGACGCGCGGCGTGGGTCCCTCGATGCGCCGGGACGCGGCCACCCGGCCGGGCCGAGGGGAGAGCACGACCACGCGAGTGCCGAGATAGACCGACTCGAAGACGCTGTGGGTGACGAACACCACGGTCAGGGCGTGGCGCTGCTGGAGCTCGGCGAGATCGGTCTCGAGCCGGAAGCGCGTGATCTCGTCGAGAGCGGCGAAGGGCTCGTCCATGAGGAGCACGCGCGGCTGCGTCACGAGGGCTCGCGCGATGGACACGCGCATGCGCATGCCCCCCGAGAGCTCGCGCGGGTAGGCGCGCTCGAATCCCTCGAGGCCGATGTGAGCGATGGCCTCGCCCACTCGGGCCGCCGACTGGCTGCGGCTCGCGCCCGCCAGCATGAGAGGCAGTCGGACATTGTCTTCCACGCGCGCCCACGGCATGAGCGTCGGCTCCTGGAAGACGAAGCCGAGACGGTTCTGGGCCGCAGCATCGCCCCACTGAATGGCGCCCGCCGAGGGCTCGGCCAGCCCGGCGATCAGCCGGAGCAGGGTGCTCTTGCCGCAACCGGAGGGGCCGAGGAGGCTCAGCAGCTCGCCGGGCTCCACGTCGAGGGAGAGACGATCGACAGCGAGGGTGCCGTTCGGGTAGGCCTTGGACACCTCGCGCACGGTGACGACGGAAGAGCCGGACGTCACTTCATCCCAATCTTCCGGTTGACGAAAGCCAAGGTGTAGGCGCGGCGGTAGTCCAGCGACGGCTTGAAGACACCCGCCCGGGTCATGGTGTCGAAGAAGTCTTTCCAGCGCGCGTCGGTCATGGCTCCGATGCCGAGGGTGACGGCGTCGCCGGAGACCACGATGCCGTAGCGCTTCATGGCCTCGCGGCAAAAGGCGAGGAGATCGTCGGTCATCTCCGGGTTATCGCGCTTGATGAGGGCGTTGGCGGGCCCGGGGTCGCCGTCCATGTAGCCGTACCATCCTTCGATGGAAGCATCGACGAAGCGCCGCACGAGATCCGGCTTGTCGCGCACCACCTGGCTCCGTGTCTCGATGGTCGTCGTGTAGCTGGCATAGCCGCCATCCGCGAGAAGGAGCACCACGGGCTTGACCCCCGCCTGCTCGGCCTTGAAGGGCTCGCTCGTGAGGTAGCCCTGCTGTATCGCCTTCTTGTCGGCGAGGAAGGGGGCGAGCTGGAACGTATAAGGGCGGATCTGGGCGTCGGTGTAGCCGAAGCGCTGCTTGAGGAATTGCCAGTACGTCGAGACCGCTCCCGCCGAGATCATGATGGGCTTGCCCTTGAGCGCTTCGAGCGAGTCGTTGCCCTGGCCGGGATGGGCCATGAAGATCTGCGGATCCTTCTGGAAGACGGCGGCCACTGTGATGATGGGGACTCCGCTCGCCACGTAGTTGAGGGCGCCGAAGAGGCTCGCGCCCATGTTGAAGTCGAGGCGGCCGGCGGCGAGGAGCTGGGCGCTGTTGATCTGCGGACCGCCCTGCCGGATGGTGACGTCGAGGCCGTGGCGGCGATAGATGCCCGTGGCCACCGCGTGATAGAAGCCGCCGTGCTCGCCCTGCGCGCGCCAGTTCGTCCCGAAGACCACGCGATCCGATTTCTGGGCGCGCGCGACGTGAGGAGCCACCGCGAGGGCCATGGCGCCCGCGAGCAGAGCGCGCCGGGTGATGGCGGAGGTGGTCCTCGCACAGGAGAAGGTCATGGGTCGCGATCATGGTGCCACATTGACAGCCCGGAAGCTTCGTAGAACAATCCGCTCGCCACCACTGCGGTCGGGCCCGCGCGCCCGGGAAAGGTCCCTCCATGCGTCCCAGCACCCGCCTCCGCCACATGCTGAAGGAGCCCGGCATCATCGTCGCCCCTGGCGCCTACGATGGATTCTCCGCACGTCTCATCGAGGCCGCGGGCTTCCGTTGCGTGTACATGACGGGAGCGGGCACCGCCGCCTCGCATCTGGGCCAGCCCGATCTCGGGCTCGCCACCCTGACTGAGATGGCCAACCACGCGGGGCATCTCGCCTCGTGCGTGTCGCTGCCCGTGATCGCGGACGCCGACACCGGCTATGGCAACGTGCTCAACGTGGTGCGCACGGTGCGGGAGTACGAGCGGGCGGGCGTGGCGGGGCTGCACATGGAAGACCAGGTCGCGCCCAAGAAGTGCGGGCACATCGCGGGGAAGCAGGTCATTCCCACCCAGGAGTTCTGCGACAAGATCCGCGCGGCCAGCGAGTATCGCACCGATTCCGACTTCGTGATCATCGCGCGCACCGACGCGCGCGCCGTCACCTCGCTCGACGACGCCATCGAGCGCGGCAACCGGGCCGCGGAGGCGGGCGCCGACGTGATCTTCGTGGAGGCGCCCCAGACGGAGGACGAGATCCAGCGCATCGCCCGCGAGGTGAGAGCGCCCCTCCTCGCCAACATGGTGCCGGGGGGCAAGACTCCCGCGGTGAAGATCCCCGAGCTCGAGCGCATCGGCTTCAAGATCGTGATCTTTCCCGCGGTGTGCATGGCGGCGGCGGTGCCCGCCATGGAGCGCGCCTTGACCACGCTGAAGGAGACGGGGACGGACTGGCACGACGGCCCCGTGCTGTCGCCGATGGACATTTTCCGCAGGGTCGGCTTCGATTGGTGGCACGCCATCGAAGAAAAGTTCGCCCCCCGCTCATAGGAGGATTCATGCGCGCCACATCGAAGTTGAGAGAGCTCCTCGGCACCGGCAAGACCCTCTTCGTTCCCGGCTGCTACAACGCCCTCAGCGCCAAAATCCTCGAGACGGTGGGCTTCCCCGCCGTCTACATGACGGGCTACGGCACGTCGGTCTCCCTCCTCGGACTGCCCGACGCTGGGCTCGCCACCATGACCGAGATGCACCTGAACGCCCGCTACATCGCCAATGCCGTCTCGGTGCCCGTCATCGCCGATTCGGACAACGGATACGGCAATGCCATCGGGGTCATCCGGACGGTGCGGGAATACATCCAGACCGGGGTGGCGGGTATTCATCTCGAAGACCAGGCCATTCCCAAGCGGTGCGGTCACGTGGCGGGACGGCGCGTGATCCCGATCGAGGAAGCGGTGGGCAAGTACCGGGCGGCCGACGCCGTTCGCCGCGAGCTCGACCCCGACTTCGTGCTCATCGCGCGCACCGACGCGCGAGGCGCCCACGGGGGCAGCCTCGACGACGCCATCCGCCGCGCCAATGCCTATCTGGAGGCGGGCGCCGATCTCGCGTTCGTGGAAGGGCCCACGAGCGTGGACGAGGTGCGGCGGATCTGCAAGGAGGTCCAGGGGCCGATCTTCTACAACCAGACGGGCATCTCGCCGCGCTTCACCCTGGACGAGATGAACGAGCTGGGCATCGCGGTGACCATTCTCCCCGGCGCGACCTTCCGCGCGACTATCCAGGCCGTCTACGACCTGGCCAAGGAGCTCCGCGAGCGCGGTCCGGTGGCCGAGGCGGATTTCAACGAGCGCTTCAAGGCCCACCCGCTGGGGAATGTCCACACCTTCGCCGGCTTCGACCAGGTGCGGGAGTGGGAGGAAGAATATCTGCCCGCGGAGGAGATGGACAAGTACACGGACTCCGTGGGCCATCAGCCCGCGAAGTCCTGACCCCGCCTCCGGTGCCGGCAATGACGCCTGTCGCCCGATGTCTTCTGTGGCTGTCGTGCGCATCGCTTCTCGCCTTGCCCGTCCTCGCGCGGGCGCAGGATACACCCCGGCGAGGGGGCGAGATCCGGGTCGCCACCTACGGCGATCCGGGCACCCTCGATCCGCACATCACCACCGACGCGCGGTCGGGGCGCGCGATGGCTACATCATGTGGCGTCACATCGTGCCCAACTGCCTCGCCCCGGTGGCCGTGCAGGTCTCGCTGAGCTTCGTGGAGGCGGTGCGCACCGAGGCGACCCTGTCCTTCCTGGGCCTGGGTGTCCCTCCACCCGCGCCGAGCTGGGGCAACATGCTCGACGACGGGCGGGTCTTCCTTCAGACGGCGCCGTGGATGATACTGTTCCCCGCGGGCGCGCTCGCGCTGACCATCCTGGGTATGAGCCTGCTGGGCGATGGCCTGCGCGACGCCCTTGATCCGAAGCTCCGCTCTCACTGAGGAGACCGCCGTGCCTACCATGTTCGAGAAGATCTGGAACCGTCACGTGGTGACCGAAGGGCCGGGGGGACAGTCGCTGCTCTACATCGATCGCCACCTGCTCCACGAGGGGGCGACGCATGCCTTCGCGCGTCTTCACCGGGCGGGGCGCTCGGTGCGGCGGCCCGCCGGCCTCGTGGCCACCGCGGATCACTACGTGCCCACGGGACCGGGATCGGAGGCCCTCGCCAACCTAGAGATCCGCAGCATGGTCGAGAACCTCAACCGCTCCACGCGCGAAGAGGGCGTGACGCTGTTCGGCCCCGGGGACGTGCGCACGGGGATCGTGCACGTCATCGGGCCGGAGCAGGGACTGACCCAGCCGGGCATCCTTCTCGTCTGCGGCGACTCGCACACCGCGACGCACGGGGCCTTCGGAGCCATCGCCTTCGGCATCGGCTCCACCGAGGTCGAGCACGTGCTCGCCACCGGCTGTCTCTGGCAGAAGAAGCCCAAGGCCATGCGCATCACCGTGACGGGCACGCGCCCCGCGGGCATCACGGGCAAGGACGTGATCCTCGCCATCATCGCCAAGATCGGCGCGGGCGGGGGAGTCGGCCACGCCATCGAGTACGCGGGGCCGGTCATCGCCGGCATGACCATGGAAGAGCGCATGACCGTCTGCAACATGTCCATCGAGGCGGG
>DASYQB010000364.1:0-3172 GCA_036005985.1 Candidatus Methylomirabilota bacterium
CATGAGAGACGGCGAAAGCGTACCCGCGAAAGCGCCCTTCACGAACACGAAGGCCTGGTAGTCCCAGGGCCGGCACATCCCGTCGATCGATGCCTCTCCGAGCAACACGGTGACGGTCCCTCTCTTCTTCGGCTCGGCGTAGAGTGACCAGCCGGCCGAGGTGACCAGGCGTTCCGATGGGCTCTCCGCTTGGCGAAGGCCGCTCGCGCAGCGCGGATCAGTGGGCGAATCGCCCTTCGGCGCGGGGGCCGCGGGAATGGCGGCGCCGGGCTGGTTCCAGGCGGACAGCGGCTGGTCGAGCCACCCTCCCGACAGGGCTGCTGCGCTCTCGACGACAAGGAGCGTCACGACGAGGAGCAGAGAGCGTCCACCCATCAATGAGGGTATGCTCTTCACGTCGTCGGATTATCACACAGGGAGACGGGGACATGAGCTCGGCGGAGAGCCCGCATCCAGGCGCGGACATGGAGCGATTCGTTCGCGAGCAGATGGCCTTCGTGGGTCTGCGCGAAGAGGACGTCGAGGTGATCAAGCGCACGGCCGGCCTCGTGCTCAAGCACGAAGCGGCCCTCACCGCCGCCCTCTACGAGCACTTCCTCAAGTTCCCCGCCACCGCGAAATTCTTCCTCGCCGAGGACGGCTCTCCGGATCGCCTGCGCATCGAGCGCCGCCGTCACAGCCTGGGCCGCTGGCTCCGCGAGACGGCGGAGGTGACGATCAGCCACGGCTTCGTGTACTACAGCCTCGCCGTCGCGCTCTCTCACAGCCACCGGGAATACGGTCCGGGAGGCAAGATCCCCGCCCAGTTCATGGTGGGAGCGATAAGCCTGACCCAGAGCGCGCTCGCCGCCGCGCTCGAGGGCGAGATCGCCGATCCTCGCGAGGCGCTGCAAGCGGTCACCGCGTGGAACAAGCTCCTCCTCGTCCAGCTCAGCGTGCTCCTCCTCGGCTATCTTCTCCCCCCGCGGGGGGACCGCGATTGACAGGCCGGAGACGTCGCGGCATAGTGTGCGCGTGACCCAGCCCGCCACCGTCGCTGAGCTCCGAGCCAGCGGCTACCAGAGCAAATCGGTCAAGCAGGAGCTCCGCGACAATCTGGTTACGCGTCTCAAGGCGGGCGCCCCGCTCTTTCCCGGCATCGTGGGCTATGAGGACACCGTGCTTCCCCAGGTGGAGAACGCGCTCCTCTCCGGGCAAGACATCGTCTTCCTCGGTGAGCGCGGCCAGGCCAAGACCAAGATCGCCCGGCTCATGGTCAACCTCCTCGACGCGAAGGTGCCGGCCCTCGCGGGCTGCGAGACCAACGACGATCCGTTCGCCCCCATCTCGCAGGCCGGGCATCACATCATCGCCGAGCAGGGCGACCGCGCGCCCATCGTGTGGCTGCCCCGCGATCGCCGCTATGGCGAGAAGCTGGCCACCCCCGACATCACCATCGCGGATCTCATCGGCGAGGTGGATCCCATCAAGGTCGCGGAGGGGCGTTATCTCTCCGACGAGCTGACCATTCACTACGGGCTCCTCCCCCGGACCAATCGCGGCATCTTCGCCATCAACGAGCTGCCCGACCTCGCCGAGCGCATCCAGGTGGGCCTCCTCAACATCATGGAAGAGCGCGACGTGCAGATCCGCGGCTACAAGGTGCGCTTGAATCTCGACGTGTTCGTGGTCGCCTCCGCCAATCCCGAGGACTACACGAACCGCGGGCGCATCATCACCCCCCTCAAGGACCGCTTCGGCTCGCAGATCCGCACCCACTATCCCACGCGCCTCCAACACGAGATCGACATCATGGAGACGGAACGCACGAGCTTCACCGATCCAGTGGAGACCCACGCCCCCGAGTACATGAAGCAGATCGTGGCCGAGCTGACTCACCTCGCGCGGCGGTCTTCGGAGATCAGCCAGCGCTCCGGGGTGTCCGTGCGCGTGAGCATCTGCAACTACGAGAACCTGCTCTCGAGCGCGCTGAAGCGGGCCATCCGCCTTGGCGAGGCCGCGGCCTGCCCGCGCGTGAGCGACCTCGACGCCATGGTCGCCTCGACCTCGGGCAAGATCGAGCTCGAGTCGGTGGGGGAAGCGAGCGAAGAGAAGATCCTGGGCAAGCTCGCCCAGCGCGCGGTGCTCAACGTGTTCAACCGGGCCTTCACGGGCAGTGACCTCGAAGAGGTCGTGGGGGTCTTCCAGGGCGGGCTCAAGGTAGACGTCTCGGACGTGATGCCCTCCGAAGCCTATGTGCGTCAGATCGGCGAGGCGCGCCCGCTCCACGCCGCGTGCAAGAAGCTCGGCGCGAAGAATCCCGCCGCGGTCGCCTCCGCGGTGGAGTTCGTACTCGAAGGCCTCCATCTCTCCCGCAAGCTCAACAAGGACGTGAAGTCCGGTCAGACGAGCTACCGCAGCTAGTCGTCTCCTGCAAACTCCAAACAGAAGGAGGCTCACTATGAGATCCCGAACTCGTGCTTCGCTCACCGTCGGCCTGGCTCTCGCCTTCAGCGCATCTGTGGCCTGGGCGCAGGCGCCAACCACTCCGCCCCCCGCTACGCCCCCGGCGACCCAACCGCCGGCCGCCCCCGACAAGCCTTCCGCCGGCGCCCCGGGTGTGGTGATGGCCGATGTGGTGGTCATCAATGCCACGGTGGAGGCGGTCGACAAGGACAAGCGCACGGTAACCCTCAAGGGGTCGGGCGGCCGCACCGTCACCCTCAAGCTGGGCCCGAACGCCAAGAACTTCGATCAGATCAAGGTGGGCGACAAGGTGAAGGGGAAATTTCTCGACTCGGTCGCCCTCTTCGTCCGCAAGGCAGGAACGCCGCCAGACGCGGCCGAGATGCAGGCGGTCAGCGTCGCTCCGCGCGGGCAGAAGCCCAAGGCCATGGCCGTGGACACCGTGGAGATCAGCGCCAAGGTGGAGAAGATCGACTACACGAAGCGGCTGGTCACTCTCAAGGGACCCGAGGGCAACACGAAGACCATCAAGGTCGATCCCCGGGTGAAGCGCCTCGGCGAGATCAAGGTGGGTGACGACATTGTCCTCCGCCACACGGAAGCGATGGCCATCGAGGTAGTCCCGCCAAAGTCCTAGCCCTCCCCTCCACCCTCTCCCCCACCGGGGAGAGGGCAGGGTGAGGGGGCGAAAGAACATAAGCGCCCACTCATGCCTCGCTTCCTCCGC
>DASYQB010000365.1:0-8025 GCA_036005985.1 Candidatus Methylomirabilota bacterium
CTCGTCCGCGACGGCAAGGTCGACCAGGCCATGGAGCTCCAGCTCAAGTCCGGCTACCCGCTCTTCCGTCAGGTCGAAGGTCTCGTGGAGCTGGTCGTCCGCATCGAGGAAAAGAACATGTCCCAGCAGCGGGAGGCCACCGCCCGCGCCAATCGCCACGCCTTCTATCTCATGGGCGGGCTCGTCATGGCCTCCCTGCTCCTCGCCCTGCTCCTCGGCTTCGTCACTTCGTGGTCGTTCATTCTTCCCGTCCGGAGGGCCCAGGCCTTTCTCGGCCAGGTGGCCAAGGGAGACTTCAGCACCACCGTGACCGTCGACAATCGCGACGAGTTCGGCGAGCTCGCCGCGCAGATGAACCGGATGAGCGCCCAGCTCAACGGCCTCTACGAAGAGCAGCGGGCGGCCGCCCGTCAGCTCGAGACGCTCAACACCCAGCTGGCGCGGGCGAGCCAGGCCAAGTCGGAGTTCCTCGCTAACATGAGCCACGAGCTCCGCACACCCATGAACGCCATCCTCGGCTTCACCGAGATGATTCTCGACGAGATCTACGGCGAGGTGCCTCCGGAGGTCCGGGGCCCCATCCAGGACGTGCGGACGTGCGGCCAGCAGCTCCTCCGTCTCATCAACGACGTGCTCGATCTCACCAAGATCGAAGCGGGCCGGATGGAGCTCTCCCTCACCGACTATTCGGTGCCGGAGGTGGTGGAGACGGCCCGCACCTCGCTGCGCTCGCTCGCCGCGGAGAAGGGCCTGGAGTTCACCGCCGACGTGGAGCCCGACGTGCCCCTCGCCTACGGCGACGGGAAGCGCATCACCCAGTGCCTCACCAACCTCGTGGGCAACGCCCTCAAGTTCACCAAGCAGGGTCGGGTGGCCATCCACGCGCGACGAGAGGGCGACGAGGTGATCTACAGCGTTGCCGATACGGGCATCGGCATCCCCGCCGACCACCTCGACCAGATCTTCGGTGAGTTCCGTCAGGTCGACGCGAGCATCAGCCGGGAGTTCGGGGGCACCGGGCTCGGCCTCAGCATCACCAAGACCTTCGTCGAGCTCCACGGCGGGCGCATCTGGGTCGAGAGCGAGCCCGGCCGCGGCTCGACATTCTACTTCGCGATACCCCTGCGGGTGGCCGAGGCCACGGAGGTCGCATGAGCCAGAAAAGAATCCTCCTCATCGAAGACAACGAGTTCAACCGGAAGATCGTCCGGGACCTCCTTGCCCGCCAGCCCTATGACCTGCTCGAGGCCCACGACGGCGAGGCGGGAGTGGCGGCGGCCCGGCGTGACCGGCCGGATGTCATCGTGATGGACGTCCAGCTTCCCAAGCTCTCCGGCCTCGACGCCACCCGGGCCCTCCGCGCCGATCCGGACACGGCGAAGATCCCCATCATCGTGGTCACCTCGTTTGCCCTGTCCGGCGACGACAAGAAGGCCATGGATGCGGGCGCCTCCGCCTATCTCGCGAAGCCGTACAGTCCGCGCCAGCTCCTCGACACCATCCGCAAGATGGCGGGCGACGCGTGAGATCCAACTTCCGGAGGGAGAGCGCCATGATCAGAGCCGGCCGCTGGTTGGTTGGGGGAGCCGTCATCTCCATCGCCGCCCTCGCCCTCACTGCCGGAGCGCGGGCGGGCCAGGAAGATCAGTTCACCCCGGAGTACAAGGAGCTCCGGAGCGCGGTCGATCCCAAGCACACCCCGAAGATCTCCGCTCCCGCCGCCGTCAAGCGCGGGCAGTGGTTCGACGTGACCATCAGCGTGGGAGAGGGCAGCGATCATCCGTCGCTGGGCGAGCACTTCGTCCGCTACATCGCGCTCTACATCAACACCGCGGAGATCTCCCGGGTGTATCTCCACCCGGTGTTCTCCTTCCCCAAGGTCACGTTCACCATCGCTCTCGACGAGGGGGGCGTGCTGCGCGCCGTCGAAGAGCCGACCCACTCCGCGGCCTGGGAGGCGAGCAAGCCGATCACCGTCACTCCCTGATCCGGCTTACTTCTTTCCCATCTCCACGCTGACGCCGGTGGTGTCCTTGTCGCCGACGGTCACCTCGCGGGTCACCGTACCCAGGGTCTCCTGCCAGATCTTGAGCGTGTACTTGCCGGGCGGCACATTGTCGATCACGAACTCCCCGCTGGCCTCCGTCACGGCATAGAAGGGATGCTCGGCCACCACCACCCAGGCCCGCATCCAGGTGTGCAGGTCGCAGTCGATCCGCACCGTCTCCGGCTTCTTGAACACCACGGGGATGGTGCGTCCCTTGGGCTGGGTGCGGTTGAAGGTCGGGTTCTCGCTGCCCGCGCTGTGCAGGTTGTGAAGGAGACGGTCGCTGTTCAGGAACTCCACGGTTCCCCCTACCGGCACCACCACCACGCGCGGGATGTAGACACATTGCTGCTGGTCCATCTGCACGGGCTTGCTCGACGGCTCGGGACGGGGGCCCGCGGGCGGACTCTGCAGGGAGACCACGGCCCAGCGGATGCCGCGGTTCGCTCCCACCACGAGGTCCTCGCTCTCCCGACTCTTCCCGCACACGTACTGGTCGATGTTGATGGGGATCTGCTTGCGCTCCGGGGGAGGTCCGGCGTTGACGACAACGCCACGGATGGCCGCCGCGGACGCCGCTTCGATTCCCGGCCACCATCCGGCCAGCACCACTCCGATGACGCCGCAGGCTGCACGGCCGGCACCGTTTCTCATGCGCGATCTCCTCGTGAGCTCAGTCCGGGATGCGGTCGGCTCGGCGATCGGTCCACTTCGGTCCATAGGCGTGCGGCACGTAGCCGTCGAGGTATCGGAGCAATGCATCCACGTCGCGAGCAGGATACCAAAGGTCCAGGAATTCGGGCTTGATAAAGCCCGAGTCGACCCCTTGCTGGAACTGCGTCCAGAGCGGATCGAAGAAGCCGTCGAGATCGAGCACCGCGATGGCTTTTCGGTGGTAGCCGAGCTGCTTGAGGGTCAACGCCTCGAGGACCTCTTCGAGCGTCCCGATGCCACCGGGCAGAGCGACGAAGGCGTCGGCCCGCTCGTCCATGATCGCCTTGCGATCACGAAGCCCGTCGGTGACCACGAGCTCGCTCACCTTCGTCTCCCCCACTCCGAGATCGAGGAGCGCGCGCGGGATCACCCCCGTCACCTGCCCGCCGTGCTCGAGAACGGAGCGCGACAGCACGCCCATGAGCCCTACCCGTCCCCCGCCGTACACGAGCCGCCAGTCCCGCCTCGCCATCTTCTCGCCCAGCTCCGCGGCCGCGCGGAAATACTTGGCGTCCACCACGTCGCTGGAGCCGCAGAAGACGGTGACGGCGGAGATCAAGGCGCCCGCTTCGCTCACCCCGTGCTCCGGGACGCCTCTGCGGCTCGGGCGTGGGCGGCATTGCGCCTGAGCCCGGCCGGCTTCGCGCGCATCAAGGCGGTGCCGTGGAATCGCGTACGCAGCTCCTCGTCGCTCATCTGCACTATCCGCTCGGCTCCGGGGTACGGCGCGGAGGGCTGGAATGACGGCTCGCGGGTGGGCGGCGCTTTCCGGTTCCACGGGCAGACACTCTGGCAGATGTCGCAGCCGAACTGCCACGAGCCGAGCTCGTCGGCGAGCGCGGGATCGATCGCGCCGCGATGCTCGATGGTGAGATAGGAGATGCAGCGCCGCGCGTCGAGCACGTAGGGCGCCACGAAGGCCTGGGTCGGACAGGCGTCGAGACAGGCGCGACAGCTGCCGCATCGGTCGGCCAGCGGCTCGTCGACATCGAGGGCGGCCGTGGTCAGGAGGGCACCGATGAAGAACCAGGAGCCGAGCTCGGGATGGAGGAGCATGGTGTTCTTGCCGATCCAGCCCAGGCCGGCCCGGGCCGCGAGGTCTCGCTCGAGCACGGGTCCGGTGTCGACGTATCCCTTGCTCGCCGCTCCGCCCGCTTCGGCCAGATGGGCGGCGAGCTCACCGAGGCGCGGAGTGATCACGGAGTGGTAGTCGCGTCCCCACGCGTAGCGGGCCACCGGTGACCACGAGGGATCGATGGCCGGCTCGCCCTGGTAGTAGTTGAGCGCGACACAGATCACCGATCGGGCGCCCGGCAGCACGCGAGTGGGATCCAGCCGCTCCCCCTCGCGGCGGCCGAGATAATCCATGGTGGCCGCGTAACCCGCCGCGACCCAGCGGCCGAATTCCGGCCCGTGCTCGGGCGGCGTGGCGGGGCCGATGGCGACCCGATCGAAGCCCAGCTCGCGGGCGCGCATCTTGACCGATTGGGCGAGCGCGGCGGCGGCGAGCGTCACGGCCGGCGGGCCTTGACGATCAGATGGGCGCGGGTCAGGGTACGGCCGCCCTCTTCGAGAAACGCGATGTAGCGGAACCAGCGTCCGTCGGAGCGCCACTTGTCTTCCAGACCCACCGCGGCGGCGAGCCCCTCCTCGACGGAGGCGAAGCGCCTCACGTCCGACTCGACGTCGATTACCTCGGGGATCAGCCCACTCTGGCGCAGGGCGTGCTCCATCCGTGACTCGTCGTACGCGAAGCGAGAGACCTTGCCCGTTTCCCGCCACTGGTCCACGTGGAAGGCGACCATGGCGAGGCACTGCCCCGGGGCGAGAGCTCGGCTCGCCCGCTCGACGAGGGCATCGGAGGCGCAGAGATAGGCGGTGACGAGGTCCGGCTGCCAGCGAGTGTATTCCTCGCGTTCCACATCCGCCTCGTGGAACTCGACGTGGGCGAGGCCGGCCTCGCTGGCCAGCCGTCGCGCCTCGGCGAGAGCGCGGGCGTCTCGGTCCAGTCCCACCGCGTGCTTGACGCGCGAGGCGAGCCACAGGGTCAGCCGCCCCGTCCCGCAGCCGACATCGAGGGCGCGCTTGCCTTCCAGGCCCTCCGCCTCGAGCAAGGCGAGGAAGCGCGGGGAGAGGGACACGCTACTCGGCCTTGAAGTACTTGGCCTCGGGATGGTGGAAGACCAGCGCCGAGACCGAGGCCTCGGGATCCATCATGAAGCCCTCGGTGAGCCCGAGCCCGATCTGCGCGGGATCCAGCAGGTCGAAGAGGATGCGCTGGTCGGCGAGATTGGGACAGGCGGGATAGCCGAACGACACGCGGAGCCCGCGATAGCGGGCCTTGAGCCGGTCCTCCATGGTGGTGCCTGGCGGATCCGGGAAGCCCCATTGCGTGCGCAACCTGGCGTGGAGCATCTCGGCCAGCGCCTCCGCCATCTCGATGGCCAGGGCCTGGATGGCGTGCGAGCGGAGATACTCCCCCGCTTCCTTCCAGAGCTCCGCCCGCTCCCGCACTCCCGCTCCGCACGTCACGGCGAACATGGCGACGTAGTCGGGCTCGCCCGAGGCGACGTCGCGCACGTAGTCGGCGAGGCAGAGGCGGTCGCCATCGCGCTGCCGGGGAAAGTGGAAGCGCGCGGCTTCCTGTTCCTCACCATAGAGGATGAGGTCGTCACCGGAAGCGCGCGCCTCGAAGAAGCGATACACGGCATTGGCCTCCAGCCATCCCTGCGCCGCCGCCTCACGCTCGAGCTCCTCGATGATCTCGTTGATCTCGACGGTCTTGGGATCGCCCTCGGCGAGGAGACGCTGCACCGAGCCCTTCACGCCCAGGTGCTTGCCCAGGAGCATCTGGAGGTTGAGATAGGGAAAGATATGCGCGAGAGGGACGCGCCGCAGGACGTGAGGATCGAGATCGGGGGGCCGCGGCACCGGCACCGTCCGTGAGACGGCCGACCGCTCGGCGGTGACGGCCGGTGCGAGAGCGGCGAGAGGCGCCATGTCGGCGCCCGCCCGCAGCCCGTCCTGCTCGACGCGCAGCTTGTCGAGCATGGCCTCGCGGGTGGTGGCGCTGAAGAGCCGGTTGGCGAGGTCGAGCCCATCCATGGCGTCCTTGGCGTAGATGGTCGGCCCGCCGTACTCGACGGAGATCCGGGTGGCCGTGAACTTGCGCGTCAGCGCCGCTCCGCCCACGAACAGGGGAATGTCGATCCCCGCCGCCCGCAGGTCCTCAGCCGTGGTGACCATCTGCTGCGCCGATTTGACGAGCAGGCCGGAGAGGCCGAAGGCGTCCGGCTTGTGCTGATGGTAGGCGGTGATCAGGTCCTCCGGCGGCACCTTGATGCCGAGGTTGATGATGCGATAGCCGTTGTTCTTGAGGACGATCTCCACGAGGTTCTTGCCGATGTCGTGGACGTCGCCTTTGACGGTAGCGAGCACGAGGGTGGCGCGCGTCGAGCTCTCGTCCTTCTCCATGAAGTTCTCGAGATAGCCCACGGCGGCCTTCATGGCTTCGGCGGACTGGAGCACCTCGGCCACGATGAGCTGATTGTCGTTGAAGAGGCGCCCCACCTCTTCCATGCCCTTCATGAGGGGCCCGTTGATGATGGCCAGGGGCGCCGCCTCCTTGAGCTTCAGATCGAGATCCTCGATGAGCCCTTCCTTGGAGCCCTCGACGATGCAGCGGGCCAGCCGCTCGTCAAGGGGCAGGGCCACGCTGCTCTTGACCTCCTTCGTGCGGCCGCGGAAGTGCGCAGCGAAGGCGGCCACCGGATCGGAGCCGCGCCAGTAGATCAGGTCCTCGGCGAGGCGCCGCTCCTCCTCGGGAATGGAAGCATAACGCTCGAGCTTCTCCGAGTTGACGATGGCGTAGTCGAGGCCGGCCTTGGTGCACTGGTAGAGGAAGACGGCGTTCAGCACTTCCCGCCCCGCCGGGGGCAGGCCGAAGGACACGTTGGAGATGCCGAGGATGGTCTTGCATTCGGGGAAGCGCGCCTTGATGGCCCGGATGCCCTCGATGGTCTCCACCGCCGAGCCGATGTAGTTCACGTCTCCGGTGCCCACGGGGAAGACCAGCGCGTCGAAGATCAGGTCGCGCGCGGGCAGGCCGTACTTCTCGGTGAGCAAGGCATAGGAGCGCTCGGCCACGGCGAGCTTGCGGGCGCGCGTCACCGCCATCCCCTGCTGCTTGTCCTCGTCGATGCACCCGACCACCACCGCTCCCCCGTACCGCTGGAGGAGGGGGACGACCTTCTCGAAGCGGTCTTCACCATCCTCGAGGTTGATGGAGTTCACGATGGCCTTGCCCTGGCAGGCCCGGAGCGCGCTCTCGATCACGACGGCGTCGGTCGAGTCGATCATGAGCGGCACCCTGACCTTGCGGGTGACCTGGGCCATGAAGCGGTCCATGTCGGCGTGCTCGTCGCGATCGGGATTGGCGAGGCAGGCGTCCAGCACCTGGGCCCCGCCCTTGACCTGGGCGCGCCCGATCTCCGCCCCCTCTTCGAACTTCTCCTCGACGATGAGGTCCTTGAACCGGCGCGAGCCGATCACGTTGGTGCGCTCGCCCACCAGGACCGGCCGGTTGTCGTCCGTGGGGTAAAGCGCTTCGATGCCGCTCACCGCCGCTGCGCGGGTGGTGGCGGGCTGGCGGGGCGGGCGTCCGTGGGCGAGACGCGCGAGGGCGGCGATATGCGCGGGGGTGGTCCCGCAGCAGCCGCCGATGGCATTGACCCAGCCTTCCTCGACGAAGCGTCGGGTCTTGAGGGCCAGGCTTTCCGGCGTCTCCTCGTAGCGTCCCCGGTCGTCGGGCAGGCCCGCGTTCGGGTACACGGTGACGAAGCACGTGGCGATCTCGCCGAGCGAGCGGAGGTGATCGGTCATGAACTCGGGGCCGGTCGCGCAGTTGAGACCGATCGAGAAGAGGCCGAGATGCTCGAGTGAGGCGTAGAGCGCGTCGACCCCCTGACCGGCGAGCATGGTGCCCATCGGCTCGATGGTGCCGCTGACCATGAGGGGCAGCGTGCGCCCCGCCTCGGCCATGGCGCGCTTGACGCCGATGGCGGCCGCCTTGACGTTGAGCGTGTCCTGGCAGGTCTCGAGGAGGAGGGCGTCCACGCCACCTTCGATAAGGGCGCGGGCCTGGCGGTAGTAGGCGTCGAGCACCTCATCGAAGGTGACGTTGGCGGTGACGCTGATCGTCCGGGTGCCGGGTCCCATGGCGCCGATGGCAAAGCGCCGCCGCGCGGCGGTCGACCGCCCATCGG